>JAPOQA010000030.1 GCA_026710945.1 Chloroflexota bacterium | reverse complement strand
GTCCCCTGTCGCGCCGCTTGTTTTTTGGGCTGTGCAACGGGGGGCGGCGGGGGGCCCCCCCCCCCCCCCCCCGACTGTTGTCAATGCGTTGCGCGGGGGCTTGTCCACCGCTCCGTGGCGCTGTTATCACTGCGTAGCGCGGGGGCTTATCTCCCGCTCCGCGGCGCTGTTGGCACCGTGTAGCGCGGGGGCTTGTCCCCCGCTCCGCGGCGCTGTTGGCAGAGCGTAGCGCGGGGGCTTGTCCCCCGCTCCGTGACGCTGTTGGCAGTACGTAGCGCGGGGGCTTGCCCCCGCTCCGTGGCACTGTTGGCAATGTGCAGCGCGGGGGCTTGTCCCCCGCTCCGCGGCGCAAAGCGCGGCACAAATTCACGCAAGGTGCTTAGTGTCCAGGCAAATGCCGATAGTGTAGGGTTCGACATAGTTTGCGCACTGCGCACAAGAAGGGGGTTCCAATATGGACGCTCGGAGCATAACAGTACGCGGTCTTCGTCGCCGCGACCTTTTGCAGTATTCAGTCATTTCCGCAGGGGCGATCGGGCTCGCCGCCTGCGGCACGGTGACCACTGCTCCTGCTTCAGCGCCGGAGCAAGAAGCCGAAGCAGAGGAATCCGCAAAGGCCGAGGAAGCGCCCAAAGAAGCGGAACCGGTCACCATCCAGTACTACACGGCGCTCAACGACCGCCAGCAGGAGCTCTATCCCACCATGGTCGTGGATGAGTTTCAAGCCGCGTTCCCCGGCATTCAGGTCGAGACAGTGCTCCGCGAAGGGCCCTTTTACGATAAGCTCCACGCGCTCGTCGCCGCCGGTGAGCCGCCGGACACCTCATGGTTCTCATACCCAGAGGCGTATCTGCGCGGCGTCTTCACCCACGTAACCGACTATGTGAAGCGTGACAATTACGACATCAGCGTCTTTCCCGCTGGCGCCATGAAGACCCTCGCCATGTGGCAGGGCGACGTGCTCGGTCTGCCCAACCAGTCGGGCGGCTCGTGGCCGGTGATGCCGTACAACAAGGAAATTCTGGCCAGTGAAGGCATCAGCGATCCGCCGCTCACGTGGACGGACGATAGCTGGAACGCCGAAGCCTGGCTGGAAGCCTTGCAGAAGGTCGCGAAGTGGGAAGGCGACAACCCCACTCGCTTCGGCATCAACGGCATCGGCGCGGGCGTGATGGTCTACTGGGGTCCCATGTGGGCCGGCAGTTGGGTGAGTGAAGACCTCAAGTCGGTCACGTGCGATAGCGAGGAGATGATTGCGGGCATCCAGTACATTACGGATCTCGTGGCGCGCTATCGCGTCATGGACAAGCCCGGCCAACTGAACGAAGTCTTCGGCACCGGCAACGCCCGCGACCTCTTCTTCGACGGCAAGCTGGCGTTCTTCCGCACTTCCGGCGGCCAGACCTTTGCCGTCGCCGAGGCCGTGAAGGACGGCAAGCCCTACGGATTCGCGCCCATTCCCAAGTTTGGCATTGTCGGTTCGGGTCAAGCCGTCGACCCCAACGGCATCATCAACGGCGCCAAGCACCCCGACGAGGGCTGGGAATTCATCAAGTGGCAAGCCGATACGCCCAACTGGGCGATTACGCGCGGCAACGCGCCTTCGCGCCAAGACCACTTCGATGCCTGGGGTGAGGCGGTGTACGGCGGTTTCGCGGCGGAAGCTCGGGTTGAAGTATACCGCGAATCCCTGGCGCACGCGGTTACCATCGATCCCGTCTTCTCCTTGCCCAACTGGCGTATACCCATCTGGCGGGATATGGTCGGCCCGGCCATGACCAAGCTCTACAACGGCGAAGGCGACGTGAAGGAAACCCTGGAACAGCTCAAGGTCCAGATCGAAGGCGAGATGCCGGAGGTCGAGTAGCCGCGTTTGCGCACGTGCCAGACTTAGCTGCCGGCAAATGAATCGCAGACTAGTAGTCCAACACGATTGTATTGATGGGTAGCGTAGTCCCTTCGACAGAGCCTGTACTGAGCCTGCCGAAGTGCTCAGGACACGTTTGCAACCCCGTATCACGTACGGGGCAGGCTCTGCGCCGACTTGCCATAGCGTGGAACGAGCACACCAAACCGAGGGGCTGGGCACAGGTTACAAACCTGTGCTACCGGCGCTCCTACCCATCAATACAAAAATGTCGAACCATCAGCTAAGACGGCAAGTCCGTCTAACACATAGGAGCGTCACTGAGGATAGGGATGCGCTTGCATCCCTATCCGAGGCACTGGAAAGTGCCGGCAACGGGCTGAGAGAGGAGGCAAGCATAGCCAGAACGACGGCTACAAGAAGAGCGTTGTCTGATTCTTAACTTTTGGAGGTTAGATGTCATGACGAAACGCAATCTGCAACACGCCACACTTTTGCGCCGCGACCTGCTCATGGGTTTCGGCGGCCTCGGCGCCGCCGGAATCCTCGCCGCTTGCGGCACTGTCGCAACGGCCCCGGCCGCGCAGCCGGAACAAGCCGCCGAGGAAGAAGCCCCCGCCAAGACGGAAGAAGCGCCCGCGCCTGCGGAACGCGTCACGGTTAGTCACTACGTGGCCCTCAATGCGCGACATCTCGAACTCTATCCCACCCTCATCGAAGAACCCTTCGAGAATGACCATCCAAACATCGACCTCGAGACCATCCTCAGAGAAGGGCCATACTACGATAAATTCAACACTCTGGTGGCTGCCGGTGAGCCGCCTGACGTGATCTGGCTCGCCCAAGTGGAGGTCTTCACGCAAGGCCACATCATCGATGTTTCGCCGCTGATCAAGCGCGACAATTATGATCTCAGCATCTACCCGCAACAACTCTTCCGCGACGGCGTCATGTACGGGGAAAACGTGTTGGGTCTGCCGAACCAATCTGGCGGCAACTGGCCGGTCATGCCCTACAACAAGGAAATCCTGGCCAACGCCGGCGTCTCCGATCCGCCCGTGGAATGGGGCGACCCGAGCTGGAACGCCGAGACGTTCTTGGAAGCCCTGGTCAAGACAACCCAGCGCGAGGGCGAGAATCCGCTCCACTTCGGCATCGGCAACATCGGCCGCGGCGTGATTGCGGCGAACTGGGGGCCCTTCTGGGGCGCCCGCTGGGTAGCGGAAGACTTCAAGACCGTGGTCTGCGATTCACCGGAAATGATCGACGCCATCCGTTACCTCACCGATCTGTCGTCAAAGCACCGCGTGATGCCCGTGCCGGGCGAACTCAACGATACCTTCGGCACCGGCAACACCCGCAACAACTTCCTCAACGGCAAGCTCGCGTTCTTGCAAACCTCCGGCGGCGGCACGTTTGCCATCGCCCAAGGCGTGCAGGAAGGCAAGCCGTTTGCCTATGCGCCGCTGCCCACGTTCATGCACACGGCCTCGGCGCAGGCGCTCGACTCCAACGGCCTGATTGGCGCGAGCAAGGTGCAGGATGAGGGCTGGGAGCTCATCAAGTGGCATGCCACGCATCCCAACTGGGCCATCGGCCGCGGCAATGCGCCGGCGCGTCTCGACCACTTTGAAGTCTGGGCGCGCGAGCTCTACGGCGGCGACGTGGCCGAGAAGATCCGCGTGGAAGCCTACGCCAACTCGCTGGCAAACGCGAGCCGGTACGACGGCTTGCGGGTGCTGCCCAACTGGCGTAATCCCATATTCGACCAGATCATCACACCCGCTCTGGACGCGCTCTATCGCGGCCAAGGCGACGTGGTGGAGACGATGAACGCCCTGCGGCAGCAGATACAGGCTGAGATTCCTGAGTAGCCTAGCTGTCCGATGTGTCGCGACACGTGGCGACTGACGCATCTGCTCTTGTAGAGAGCGAGGAGCATCGCCGCAGGCGACCGACAGTAGTTCGTTTGCTAAGAGAATAGGAGGGGTACGGGGTGCCGTGCCCCTCCGTCGTAGAAAGGCGGCGCCGCATGTCTGTGTCCGTAGATCAACTCGCCATCGCCGGCGGGACGCCGGTGCGTAAAACCAAAGAGCGCCCATGGCCTTCCTGGCCTCTAGCTACCGAGGATGACATCGCCGCCGTGGCCGCCGTGCTGCGCAGCGGCAAGTGGAATCGCTGGCGCAGCGACCGCGTTGAGGCGCTGGAAGAAGCGCTCAAGGAATTCACCGGCGCGGACCATGTGGTGGCGTTGGCGAGCGGCACGGCCGGATTGGAGGTCGCACTCAAGGCGGCGGGCGTGCGGCCCGGCGACGAGGTCATTCTGCCCGCCTATACCTACATAGCTACGGCCACGGCAGTGCTGCAAGTAGGCGGTGTGCCGGTCTTTGCCGACATCATTCCCGAAACGGAAAACGTTGACCCCGCCTCGATGGAATCTCTCATCACCGACCGGACCCGCGCGCTGCTGCCAGTGCATGTTTCCGGCTTGCCCTGCGATATGGCGGCCATCACTGCGCTCGCGGCACGCCACGGCCTCCGCGTCATTGAAGACACCGCCCAAGGCATCGGCGGGACGTGGAACGGGCGCCGTCTCGGCACGATTGGGGACGCGGGCGCGTATTCGTTCCAAGCGAGCAAGAACCTACCCGGCGGCGAGGGCGGGGCCGTGGTCACCAACGACCCGGAACTCGCCGAAAGGGCGTTCAAGCTCATGCACATCAACTACGAGGTGTTGGGCTGGAACTACCGGCTTACGGCCATGACGGCAGCGTTGATTCTATCGCAACTGGAGCGCTTTCCTGATCTCCAGGCCCGCCGCCAGGCGAATGCCGACTTCCTGCGCGAAGAGCTGTCGGCGTTTCCCGGCATAGAGCCCACGCGCGTAGACCCATTCGTAACCGCAGACGGCCTCCACGGCTTGGGCGTGCGCTTTATTGGCGCTGAATTCAGTACCGGGTCTCCAGTTTCACGGAATGCATTTGTCAAAGCCCTGCACGCGGAAGGCATCCCCTGCTCCTTGGGCTACGGCGACCCAGTGCACAAACTCCCGCTCTTCCAAGAGGCCGCCACGCGTATGCGGGACCATTGCCCCGTGGCCTGCAACCATCCCGCGATGGTAAACATGGACTACACCAAGCTGCACCTGCCCAACGTGGAACGCCTGTGTGCTGAAGAGGCCCTGCGCTTCAACCAACCGCTCCTGCTTGGCACGCGTGCGGACATGCAGGATATCGTGGACGCCGTGGGTAAGATTCACGCGAATCAAGAAAACCTCGCCACTATAGCAAACTAGGTCTTTTGCCGCAGGGCAATCATTCGCTACACCCTGCCCTTCGACAGGCTCAGGGCGAACGGAGAGAGCCACCAATTACCAACTGCAAGTTGGCGTTTTCTCCAAAACTGAGTCTCGCCCTTCCTGAGGCCGGTAGCAGGTGGATGCACAGAATAGTACCGGCAGTCATCCCGTTCGCGCTGCTGAGCCTGTCAACGTCCGTCGCACACGCCCAATCAATCCGTTCGCGCTGAGCCTGTCGAAGCGCAACTCAATAGCCCGTTCGCGCTGAGCTTGTCGAAGCGCAACCCAATAGCCCGTTCGCGCCGAGCTTGTCGAAGGGAAACCCAGAGCCCGTTCGCGCTGAGCTTGTCGAAGCGCAACCCATAGCCCGTTCGCGCTGAGCCTGTCAACGTCCGTCGCACACGCCCAATCAATCCGTTCGCGCTGAGCCTGTCGATGCGCAACCCATAGCCCGTTCGCGCTGAGCCTATCGAAGCGCAACCCATAGGCCGTTCGCGCTGAGCCTGTCGAAGCGCTCTGCAGCGCGTCTCGACGCAACTTGACCTTTTATGCAACCTAGCCGCTCTTACCAGGATCTCATTGGAGGAAGGACAAAGCCATGCTTCACGCCGGTGTCGGACGCACAACCCTCACACCCCCGCTTGGCACGCCGCTCATCGGCTACGGCGGACGCGAGCAGGGCGCGGACTCCGTGCGTGACGACATCTACGCGACGTCATTGGTGCTCTCGGACGGTGCTACAACCGTAGCCCTCGTCACCTGCGACCTCTGCGCGCTGCCCATGCAGCAGGTGCGCTACGCGCAACGGCTGATCCAGGAGCGCACCGGCATCCCGCCCGAACATGTATTGCTCAACACCTCTCACGCCCACGCGGGACCACTCACAACGTACAACGAGGAAACTCCTGAGAGCCTGCGTCAAGTAGTGGTTGCGCTGCTTGACGCAATTGCGGAGTCGGTCGTCCAAGCCGCGGCGGCGCTCGTGCCGTGCCAAATTGCGGCGGGCAAAGGATCTGTGCACGCGAGCATCAACCGGCGCGCCCGCAACGGCTACAGCGATGCCTTCACGCCGGAGTTCCCCGAGGGCACGGTGGACCCGGCCCTGGACGTGGTGCGCATTGATGGGGTTGACGGTACGCCGCTGGCCGTTCTCACGAGCTACGCCTGCCATCTGGTGGCGCTGCGCCCGCCGAGCCATGCCATTTCCGCGGACTTCGTCTGCGCCCTGCGGGAGACCGTTGAGCCGGGGGTCGGCGCGCCGCTGCTCTTCGCCCAAGGCGCTGCCGGCAACCTGGTGCCTATCGGCCCTGACATGGAGATGGAAGAGCGGCTCAATCTAACCGGGCAAATGCTTGGCGCGGAAGCCCTGCGGGTGTACGCATCGCTTGGCGCGGAAGCCTCTCGCCATCTCGAATCACCTGCTGCGCCCACCGCGGACACTCCTATTTCTCACGAGCCCTGCGCAGCGCCCGGCGGGGAAGAAGTCCAGGCAAGCGAATCAACCACTTCGCCAAGCACGGAAGCACATCGGCCCAACAGTTCGCGTAGCGCGAGATCCCTCGGCGTGTCCGAACTGCCTTCATCCACCAGCGGCAAATCCAACCCACCGCCGCGTCCGGCGCTCGCCGCCGCGTCCGAGGTCCTCTTACTCGATCTCTGGACGGACCAGCCACCCCTTGCAGACGCGGGACGCTCACATCAGACGTTCCCGTACCTCACCCCGCCGCTCGTCAACGGCAAGGTGGAATGCGCCGTGCAAGCCCTGCGCATTGGCGACGTGGCGATCGTAGGTGTTGCCGGCGAAGCCTTCGTCGAAATCGGCCTGACCGTGAAAGCGCGCTCGCCCGTCCCCCACACCATCTTCCTCGGCTACACCAACGGCTGCCTGGGCTATATCCCCACCGCCGCCGCTTATCCCGCCGGCGGCTACGAGGTCCACCGTGCCCACGCGGTGTATCGCCTGCCCAATACCATAGCACCAGATAGCGCGAGTATAATCATCTCCGCCTGCCAAGAACTCCTTGCTAGAATGAGAATAAATCCCGTATACGTCCCCTAGCAAGTCATTGGCAACTAGCAGCTCTCTGCCACTCGAGTAAAGCATGCTCAATACCGTGGTAGAAAGCCTGCACACTCGCCTTTCCAGAATGGCTTGTAGTCAAGTGAAACTACTGGTTCAATTTGATGAGGAGGACTTTGGCGAAGATGAAGAACTGGAATTGGGTTTTGGCGCGGCATTAGCGCCCAGAGGCTTTCCCGATGACTCAACTTTCGCCGGCCTCAGTTTGGGGCTGGTTCCCTTTATCACGACCACTTTCTTGGTGCTCTTGCCGTCTGCCTCCATCGCAACCTCCTTGAGAATGTTTGCTTTCGCGCGATTCAATAATATCATGGACGGTTGTTGCTCCCCATCCTTGGGCAGCGTTGCCGCTATTCGTGTAATTCGGATTGTAAAAGTAAGTGTAAATCATCACTGTTTCTACATCACCTAACGCGATAAATTCAATTGTCTCAGAATGAGACTCACCCGGCTCGACAGTCAGCTCTCCCCTGCCCCAACCACGTTCCGACTCATCGATAGACGGCCACTGCAAGGCAGTGTGACAACCTCTCTCAAACACTTCGTCGTACAGTGACTCTACAAGCTCATCTGTCGTGGGCGACAGCAGCTGCAATGAGAAAGTGCCTTTCAATAATTCTATGTGCACTTTCGAACTGTTATGCAACGATGCGGTCACGGCAATTGGGACGTAGCTTTCGCCTACAGTCCTGTGCGAAACCTCGTGTGTGATTGTCAAGTGCGGCTCGGATTCTCGGAAGACCTGCCACTTGTAGGCAGCAAAAAGCCCACCGGCGACGATAGCGACAATTGTGACAAGAGCTTGGGCAATCCCAAGCATCTCCCCAGACATAGCCGTATTGGATGCAACAGTGTAAGCCACAAGAAATACTACACACAACACCGCTAAGACCGCGCCAACTGTTTTCAAAAGGCCTTTGTCCAATTTGCCCATGGGCATCTCGTTTCCCGTACCTTAGTTCTCGATTTCTATTCTGCCAGACTGTCGAATCTGATTGGCAAGTATGTGAACTCCCCTGCATTGGAAAGACTGCCCCCAGCCCCACACACCTTACCTTTATGCTACCCTAGTCAGCTGCTCGCGCTGGAGTATTTCGTCAGCGCCAGTTGCCAGAAGAGGTGGGAGAGGACCAAGAGCCCGGCGGTCATGGCAACTGCCGCGAGGGCGAAGGCAGGGCTGAGGAGGCCCATGAGGGCCTGGCTGGGGACCGTAGCGATAAAGGCCACCGGCAGCACGAACGTCAGGCCCAGGCGGAGCGCGCCGCGAAAGACGTCGGTGGGCACGCGAGAGGCCTCGATGAGATTGTAGTAGAGGTGTCCCACGTTGTTGAGGCGCCCCACGAAGAACGTCACCGAAATGATGATAAACCAGAGCGAATAGGCAATCAGGCACGCGCACACCACCATCCCGAGATAGAGCAGCGCCCCGATCCACGTCACAGGCTGCGCCAGCAGGCTGATGGCGTACCACAGCACGCCGCCGCCGATCACCACCTGCACCAGCGGGTCCCAATCGAACTTGCGGGTCGAAACGTAGAAGCGCGTGTTCACCGGCTTGCTCAGCACGAAGTCAAGCTCGCCGCGATTGATAAGGCCGGAGAGCGCGTTCATGTTCTCGCCAAAGATCGACTCCACGATGCCGTCCACGATCATCACTGTCGCTGCCAGCACGAGCATCTGCTCCACGCGCCAGCCGCCGATGGTCTGCACGTGGCCGAAGATGATTTGGATTGAGGACACGTAGACCACGGCATAGCAAATGGTCGCGATGCTCCAAACCGTGAAACTCAGCCGGTATTCCAGCGCATTCAGGAAAGAATTCTTGGCAAAGGCCAGATAGAGGCGCCCGTAGCGCTGCATAGCCTAACCTCCGTACGCGCCGTAGCGGCGCACCCCGGCGGCAAACACCCACTGCACGAACAGATAGCACACCAGCAGCCATCCCGCCTGTATGGCGAGCGCACTCAGCGCCGATAGAAAGTCAAGGCGGCCCTGCAGCAACTGCACCTGGAAGAAGTACAGGTAGCGGAACGGCAGGAAGTGCGTCACGCGCTCCCCCCCCGCCGGCATGAGGTCCAGGGGGATGATGCTCCCAGCCAGGAACATGGTAACTACCGCGTATGATTCGATAATGCCCGCCGTCTGGCCCACCCAGAACGCCAAAAGGCCCAGGGACAGCTTTAGGCAATAATTCAGCAAGAACGACAGGACCATGCTTGCCAGCAGAATCGGCGCGATTTCCCATCTGAGCGCGAAGCCGCCAAGCATCTCCTGCCCAAACAGAAGAAGAAATAGCAGCAGCATCGGCACGAGAAAGACCACCCGCACGCCCTTGAACGCGACCTCAACCGCAAGCTGCCAAAGTTGATAGGGGAACGGGCGGACAAGGTGCGCGGAAAAGGCGCCGCTGCGGATCCAATCGCCCGTATTCCACTCCAGATGCGGCGTCAGCAGGTTGCTCAATATCAAGAACATGACGTAGTAGTTCACCATGTCCTGCACGGTGTATTCACCGATTCGGTCTACGGTGCGGTACGCCGCCAGCCAAAGGGCGATCATGATGAGCGGTATAATCGCCTCGCCGATGAACCAGACGAGACTCTCGGCGCGATATATCAAGGACTCTTGCCAGGAGGCCAGGAAGACCGCGCGTAGCTTACGAAGCGACTTCAGCATGCGCGGGCCGCCCACCGGAGAAGAATTGACGGATCACCTCGTCAACCTCGGGTTCGACGATGTTGAGGTCAAGGACAGGGTAGTCCTGCAGCAGTTGGGCGGAGACCTGCGGCACGCTGCTACGGGCGATGTGCAAAGTGCTGGTGCGCGGCCGATAGGAGACCACAGCGCCAAAGGTTGCCAACGCGGATTCCGCAACCGGAGTCGCAAACGTCAAGGTGAGGAGCTTGTAGTCGGCGTAGCGGCGCACGACCGTTTCCAGGTCGCCGTCAAAGACGAGATGCCCGTGGTCGATGATGAGCACCCGGTCGCAGAGCGCTTCCACGTCGCGCATGTAGTGGCTCGTGAGGATGACCGTCGCGCCGTAGCGGGCATTGTACTCCCGCACGAAGTTGCGGATGTTTTGCTGCATCACCACGTCGAGGCCGATAGTGGGCTCGTCCAGGAAGAGCACCTGCGGCCGGTGCAGCAAGGCAGCGAGCAACTCGCACTTCATGCGCTCGCCCAGCGAGAGCTTGCGCGCCTGCACGTTGATGACCTTTTCCAGTTCCAGAATCTGCACCAACTCGTCCAGGGTGGCCCGAAACTGCGCGTCCGGTACCTCGTAAATCTCCTTATTGATAAGGAAGGTTTCCATGGGTGGCAGGTCCCACCAGACCTGATTCTTCTGTCCCATCACCAGGGCAAAGCGCCGTTGAAAAGCAGCCTGGCGCTGCCACGGCGTGTAGCCCAGCACGGAAACATCCCCGCCGGTGGGATAGAGCAGACCGGAGAGTACCTTTAGCGTGGTCGTCTTGCCCGCGCCGTTGGGCCCCAGGAAACCGACCAACTCGCCGCTCTCGATGGAAAACGAGATGTCATCCACCGCCTTCACGTCGTACGTCTTGCGCAGGACAAACGACTTAAGCGAGCCCACCAAACCGGGTTCTTTCTGGTGGACCTGATAGTACTTGGAGAGATTCTGTACTGAGATTGCAGTCACAATGGCGAAGTTTGTCTCTCTTGATGCAGTGAATCAATGTGGGGTTAGCGGCGATGCACACCGTACCGATCCAGTTTTCCAATGTGTAGAAAAGTGGGAAGGCGCATCGCAATTTCTAAGATATCCGCCGCTCCAGTTCACCCAGACGGACTCACATATGCTATTCTAGCACGTACCTTAAGCACTTCTCGGGTGAAAGGCAGCGGCTCTCCAGCCCGCCGATCTCAGTCTTAATGACGAACTTCGAATAGTTAGGCTGCCAAGTCCATTTGGCATGCGGCTGTTTATAGTTCGATGCTTCGACAGGCTCAGCACGAACGGAAAACAGGCTCGGCACAAACGGAAAATGAGTAATCCCAAATGAGAACTTTGCATAACCCCCCCCACAGCGCGGATGTCCCCTCCCCCTCGACGCGGAGCCTTTTGCGCAACTCAAGCGGTAGCGAAATAGTTCCCTCTCCCTCGACGGGAGAGGGTTAGGGTGAGGGTGGATCTCCTGAAATCTCTACATATGCACACCGATTCTGCCCTGATACATCTTGACACTGCCCAGCGTAAAGGGC
>JAPOQA010000029.1 GCA_026710945.1 Chloroflexota bacterium | reverse complement strand
CTGAGGAAGGTTGCTCTTGTACTTAAATCTGTCAACGAATTATCTGACATTTACAATTCCGAGCGTAGCGTCGAACAAGGTTCGCGGAATCTAGGGTCCCTGCTCAACACACTTTCACGGCCTCAGCACTCTAGATTCCGCGCTAAGAGCGACACTCCGCTACGCTCCGTTCGGAATGACATGTATGTAGGCGAACACAGAGTTCTGCTCCCATGTTTCTTCTACCAAATCTGTCAACGAATTTCCTGACATTTACATGGGCGACACACTGCATCCCTGTGGTTACGCCGGGCAACTTGCCCGGTACATAGCGCATCTCTCGCGAGACTCGTAGCGCAAGCTCTCCGGCGTGCGCGCCTGGGGTACCATGATCACATGAAGTATCAAGATCGAACTGCGGAGGCGGCGGTGAGCGGGGTGGATAGACCGCGGCCGCCACGGGATCCGCTGCTGGATACTGTAGCGCAGACCATTGCCACCCAAGACCTGCTACCCAATGGCTGCAAGATAGTCGTGGCCGTGTCCGGCGGGGCGGATTCCATCGCTCTGCTCGATGCCCTGCAGCAGCTTGCGCCGGGTCACCGCTGGCATCTCCACGTGGCCCACGTGAATCACCAACTCCGCGGCGCAGAATCTGACGCGGACGCCGCGCTTGTTGCGCAAGTGGCCGCGCGCGCGGGGCTGCCCTGCACCGTGCGATCAATTGATGTCGCACGGGCGCAGCAAGACTACGCCTCACCGGAGAACACCGCCCGGCGGCTGCGCTACCGGCTGCTTGCCGCAATCGCCCGGCATGCGGAAGCGCGCTACATTGGCCTGGCGCACCACCAGAACGATCAAGCCGAGACCGTATTGCTCCATCTGCTGCGGGGCAGCGGTCCGGGCGGCCTTGCCGGCATGCGCTACGCGAGCCCGCTGCTGCTTACCGATGCTGCCGTGCCGGATCCAGCTAACGTCGCCAGCCCCCAAAAAGACCGGCAGGAGGCGAACCACCCGCCTGACCCAACCATCACCCTGGTGCGACCGCTGCTGAACGTACCGCGCGCCGCAATTCGCGCTTACTGCGCCCGCCGGGAACTGGCGTTTCGCGAAGACAGCAGTAATGAGACCACCACGCCGCAGCGGAACTGGCTGCGCCATGAAGTGCTCCCATTGCTCGAGACGCGTTACCCCGCAGCAGCGCGTACGCTGGCCCGCGCGGCCCGCGTATTCGAGGAAGACTCTGCATATTTGACTGCATTGGCTGAAGACTGGCTGCAACAGCATTCTGAACGGAAGACAGACGGTGTGCTTTTCGCTCGCGCCGCGTGGCTCGCGCAGCCGCCCGCCTTGCAAGCGGCAGTGTTGCGCTCCGCCGTGGCACGGGTGGTGGGGCACGTTCAAGGGCTGGAATACGGGCACGTCGTTAGTGCGCGCGAGGCGCTGCGTCAGGACAAGACCGGCGTTGCAAGTCCGCTCCCCGGCGGTTTGTTGTGCCGTGCCGAGCATGACGGCATCTGGATCGGATATGCGCCTGCGCAAGCATTCTTCCCGCCGGTCACGCTCGCCGTGCCCGGCCGCACGGAGATTGCGCAGCTTGGAAGCGCCATTCACGCCGGGCTGGTTGAGCCAGGCGAGGTAGACTTTCACGCCGGAACTGCCGGTAATGTTGCCTGGATCGACGCCGGACAGGTGGCCGGAGATCTGAAGGTGCGGACGCGCCTGCCCGGCGACCGTTTCGTGCCGCTGGGCATGACCGGCGAGAAGAAGCTCCAGGACTTTCTGGTGGATGCTCGGGTGCCGGCGCGTCTGCGGGACCTTGTGCCGCTCATCGTTACGGAGAATAATGCTATCGTTTGGGTCGCGGGACACCGCAGCGACGCCCGCTACCGCATCACCGACCAAACGCGGCAAGTTATTTGCCTGCGCCTTGAATCATTGCCTGCGGAGAACGTGCCGTGAGCGGTGCTTTCAAGTCCGCACGCGAGGTCAATCCCCTCTCCTGGGGAGACCTTTGCATAACCCCACTTTCAAGCAGGGGCACTCCCTCTCCTGGGGAGGCTGTCTCAAAAATAGTTCTACCGGATGTATACTGGCGTGAAGAGGAGCAAGGTGAGGTGGTGGGATAGTTTGTAGAGAGGTAGTGACGATGCCGTTGAGACCGTTTAGTCGTGAACAGGCCTGGCTGTTGCCGCCG
>JAPOQA010000028.1 GCA_026710945.1 Chloroflexota bacterium | reverse complement strand
GTCATTCCGAACGGAGCGTAGCGGAGTGTCGCTCTTAGCGCGGAATCTAGAGTGCTGAGGCCGTGAAAGTGCGTTGAGCAGGGACCCTAGATTCCGCGAACCCTGTTCGACGCTCCGCTCGGAATGACATGCACTGTCAACTCCTCAGAATGGAAAGCGGATTCAGTCAACGAATTACTCAACACTTACAGGAATGACATGATTCCTGGCAGGCGAATGCTTCAAGGCTAAGTCTACCAATTACGCCGTGCAAGTAAAGTACAAAGATGTAAGCTATAATTGGTTGTTGGCACACAAACTATGACGCGCGTGACTACACCGGGAGACGCATAGATGGCAGAAACTGCGGGCGCTTACGCATTTGATCTCGATCGGTTCTTTCCCGAAGACGTCTTCTGGCGCATAACCGACGTGAGGGTGGATAAGCCGGAGATCGTGGCGCTGGAACAGCGCTCGCGCAAGCGGCGTTCGCACCTCGCCCCCGACGGCAAGCTCGTTATCTTGGCGGCGGACCATCCGGCCCGCATGTCTACCGCCACGCCCTCCGACCCGCTGGGCATGACGAACCGGCACGCCTACCTGGGTCGTGTGCTGCGGGCGCTGGTGGGGGGTCTCATCGATGGCCTGATGGCAACACCCGACGTTCTGGACGACGTCTTCATCGTCAACCATCTGGTCAAGCAAGGCGGCGGCCCGGGCTTCTTGGACGGCAAGGTCTTGTTGGGTTCCATGAACCGCTCCGGCCTGGCCGGGACGACGTTCGAAATGGACGACGACATGACCGCCTATACGGCTGACGGTATAGCCGAGGCGAACCTGGACGGCGCCAAGGTGCTGTGGCGACTTGATCCCAATGAGCCGGGTTCCGGCAAGACGCTCATGTACATTGCGGAGGCGGTCAGCGAACTCAGCGCGATGGGCCTGCCGAGTTTCTTGGAACCACTGCCGGTCAAACGCACCGAGAACGGCTACCAACCGGTCAAGGACCCCATCGAACTGCTCAAGCAGATCGGTGTGCTCTCCGGCCTGGGTGGCAATACCGCCCGCACCTGGTTGAAGATTCCCGTGTGCGAGGGCTATGAGCGGGTGGTACGAGCCACGACCATGCCGCTCCTGATGTTGGGCGGGGCGTCCCACGACAATCCCGAACCGACTATACGTGAATTCGCCCGCGGCATGGGCGGCGGGCCCAATGTACGCGGGGCCATGGTAGGACGCAACGTGCTCTATCCGGGTCAGGACGACCCATTGGCAGTTGGCACGGTAATAAGCGAGATCATTCATAACGGCATTGGCCCGGACGAAGCGTTGGGAAGACTTCCCCGCTACCAAGACCAGGGCATAGACTTACTGACACAATACGCACTTTCCTGAGAGCGAGAGGAGCGGAAACCTCTTATGCCTGACACTCTGCGCGGCAATTTGGCGGTCGGCCAATCAGGTGGGCCTACCGCGGTTATCAATGCATCGCTCGTGGGCGTATTGCACGAGGCGAGCAAACATTCCGCAATAGAAAACGTCTACGGCTTGCGGCATGGTGTAGAAGGCTTGCTCAAGGAAGACTTGATGGACTTAGGGGGGGCAAGTGATGAATTGCTGGAGCGCATCAAGCGCACGCCGGCGGCCGCCTTGGGGTCCTGCCGCCGCAAGTTGCGGCCGGACGACTACGTGCGCATCCTTGAGGTCTTTCGCGCCCAGAACATCAGGTATTTTCTCTATAACGGCGGCAACGACTCCATGGACACCAGCCAGCGCATCGCCGATCTGGCGGAGCGTGAGGGCTATGAATTGCGCGTGATTGGCGTCCCGAAGACCATAGACAACGACCTCATGTACACCGATCACTGCCCCGGCTACGGCAGCGCCGCCCGTTTCTGCGCCTTGTCGGTGCGCGACATGGGCCGAGACGTGGAAGCAATGGCGGGATACGACAGAGTTGCAATTTACGAAAGCATGGGCCGTCATGCCGGTTGGCTCACTGCCGCAAGTTGCTTGGGCAAAGAGAGCCCCATCGACCCGCCGCACCTGGTGTATGTACCGGAGATACCGTTCAGCGAAGACCGCTTTCTGGATGATGTTTCCCGGACTTTCGTCAAATTCGGCTTTTGCACGGTGGCGGTTGCCGAGATGCTCACTACGGCGGATGGCGACATTGTCGGACTTTCGGAGGCTACCGTGAACTCTGATTCCTTCGGTCATATCATAGTCGCCGGATGTGGCAACTACCTGGCACGGCAGGTGCGCGAACGGTTGGGTATCAAAGCGCGGGCGAACCGTCCAGGCACTTTGCAGCGGTCGTCAATGGTCACTGCCTCCACAGTAGACCGTGAGGAGGCCTATATGGTCGGGCAAGCGGCCGTGCGGGAAGCCGTGGGCGGCGCCGGCGGCGTCATGATTACTTTGGAACGAACCGGCGACGACCCCTACCAGTCCACGACCGGTACGGCGCCATTGGGAGCAGTGGCCAACGCCGAGAATCTCATGCCGCGGGCCTACATGAACAGGGACGGTAATATGCCGACTGAAGCATTCCACGCGTATGCCCGGCCGCTGATCGGTGATCCACTGCCGCCGGTAGGCCGCTTGACGTACAATGCCGTCGAGCAGCGAGCCACTGCGGCGACCTGACAGCGCGCGCGAGTCTGGGTTTCCAATGGATTTAGCGCCGCAGACAGCGGTGTACGGTTGCTAATTCGGTGCTATTCAGAAGAATTGGGGAGTGACATACCCTATGTGGTCCGTGCCTCAAGCCCTTGCAACGCTCACCCTGATCGCATTCGGGGCGATACCCGTAATCATAGTCGCAGGAGTGTGGCAGCGTGTAGTGTCAGCCGCAGTTCCCGCACGCACGACCCCGCTGGGACGCGTCTGGGCGCACGGCCGGGACTCTGCGCTTGGTCTGGCATGGGTGGCGGCGCTTGTCGCAACCCTGGGCAGTCTCTACCTCTCTGAGATTGCTCACTATCCGCCCTGCACGCTCTGTTGGCTGCAACGCATCGCTATGTACCCGTTGGTAGTGGTCCTTGGCATCGGCGCGATCCGCGACGATCGCGACGTGCGCTGGTATGCGCTGCCGTTGGCAGGCATCGGCGCGGGTCTTGCCTTCTATCATGCGCTTTTGCAGCGTGTGCCCAGCTTGCAACAGTCGACAAGCTGCAGCGCGGATGCGCCCTGCAACGTTATGTGGTTGCGCGAGTTTGGGTTCGTTTCCATCCCCGTGATGGCGCTCGGCGCGTTCCTGCTGATTGCGGTATTGTTGCTCGTTGGCGCCACAGCCGCTGCCGGCGATGTCGCGGAAAGCGGGAGAAATAGGCGCGGACGTTAGTCTTTGCCCGCGCTACATGGCGAGTCTCCCTGTCAAGACGGGTGGTTTGTCCGGCACGCGGGCATAGGGTACCATAAGGAATGGCGCATCACGCCGGTGATGCCGGGGTTCGGTCTTTCTGCTAAACGAACGGCTTGGTTTAGCTTGTGTTGAGGGAGGCATCCATGCCAGTTACAGCCGTGGTTGGAGCCCAATGGGGTGATGAGGGCAAGGGGCACGTGGTGGATTTCCTGGCCTCGCAGGCCCACATGGTAGTTCGATACCAGGGTGGGGATAATGCAGGTCATACGGTTGTAAACAGCCATGGCAAGTTTGCGTTGCATCTCTTTCCATGCGGAGTATTCTACCCGCATGTGCACAATGTGCTCGGCACAGGCATGGCAATCAATCCGCAGTCATTCCTAGCGGAAATGAAGATGCTGAATGACGCGGGGCTGGATACAATTCCCAGCCACGTGCACATATCGGAGCGGGCGCAGGTGGTGATGCCCTATCATGTGCTCTTCGACGGCCTTGAGGAAGAAGCGCGCGGCAAGAACGCGCAGGGCACGACCAAGCGCGGCATCGGCCCCTGCTATACCGACAAGGCGGCACGTATCGGGCTGCGCATGGGCGACCTGACCGACGCGGCACACTTGCGCGAATACTTGCGCCACGTCTTGGAGGCGAAGAATAGCCTTCTCACGCGCATTTACGACCACGAGCCGCTCGCCTACGCCGACGTGCTGGAGCAGGCCCTCGCCTGGGGCAAGCAACTCGGCCCGTACATCAAGAATACGCATCCCTTGGTGCAGCAGGCGTTGCGAGAGGATAGGACGATCCTCCTGGAAGGCCAGCTTGGCGCATTGCGCGACATCGATTGGGGGATATACCCCTATGTAACGTCATCGTCTCCCATAGCCGGCGGCAGCGCCACCGGCGCCGGAGTGCCGCCGCATCGGATCGGCAACATCATTGGGGTGGTCAAAGCCTACACCACGGCGGTGGGCGAAGGCCCGGTGCCGACCGATCTTGACGGCGAAATGGGCGAGACTCTGCGGGAAATCGGTGAGGAGTACGGCGCTACCACGGGCCGGCCCCGCCGCTGCGGCTGGTTCGATGCCGTCGCCGTGCGCTACGCCGCCGAACTCTGCGGCTTTTCGTCGATTGCCGTCACCAAGATCGACGTGCTCGATCAAATGCCCACGCTCAAGATTTGCGTCGCCTACGACGTGGACGGCACGCGCTATGAGACGGTACCGGACACACGCCTGATGGCACGTGCCCGGCCTATCTATGAGGAACTTCCCGGCTGGCAGCAGCCAACAACCAGCGCCCGCGCGTGGCATGACCTGCCACCCAATGCCCAGGCGTACTTGGAACGCATTAGTGAACTAACGGGTGCGCCCATCTGCATGGTGGGCGTGGGCCCGCACCGCGACGATACGCTGATAGTAGACCTGCAGCACTATGAAGTAGCTTAGGGTCGGCCGTAAAGTGAAAGTTGCCCGCATGAACTTGCCCTGCGATTCTGCGACCCTTCGACAGGCTCAGGGCGAGCGGATTGAAGTAGGGCAAACGGATGGACACAGGGCGAAGGGTCGAAGCACCGCTGGCAGTTCAGCGGGAATTGAAGAGTAACAGGATGTGAGTAAGCATGTCCCGCCCCGCGTGGCAAGGGCGGGCCGGACGCTGAAGTGAGTGTACAGAAGGAGAGATGTGCAACATGGCGACTCAGCAAGCGATTGGGTTTGGCGTGATCGGCGCCGGGGGCATTGCCCGCTCCCACACGCAGGCCATTAAAGACGCCGCCGGGGCGGAGTTGATCGGCATCGCCGACATGGAGCCGCAGTTTGCGGTGGGACTAGCGAATGAACATAACGTCACGGCCTACGGCTCTGTGGCTGAGCTGCTGGCCGACGATGCCGTGCAGGTCGTAAACATTTGCACCCCCACCGGCACCCACGCCGAGTTGGGCATCCAAGCCGCAAAAGCCGGCAAGCACGTCATTTGCGAGAAGCCCTTGGACGTCACCCTGGAGAAGGCTGACGCGCTGATGGCGGCGTGCCATGAAAACGGCGTGAAATTGGCGGCGATCTTCCAGTCGCGCTTGCACCCGCTCTACGCCAAGGTGAAAGAGACCATCGCTGCCGGTCGGTTGGGACGCGTCTTCTACGCCGACGTGCAGCTCTACTGGCTGCGCACGGCGGAGTACTTTTCCGGCGGCGGCCCGGTCAGTTGGCGCGGCACCTACAAGTTCGACGGCGGCGGCGCGTCCATGAACCAGGGCATCCACAGCATCGATCTCCTCCAGTGGATCATGGGACCGGTGGAGTCGCTGACCGCTCAGCTCGGCACCTTCACCCACGATATCGAAACGGAAGACCTGGCCGTAGTGAATGCCCGCTTTGCCAACGGCTCGTTCGGCAACATGGTCTTCACCACGTCGGCCTATCCGGGGCTCGATCATAACTTCCACTTCTTCGGCGAGAAGGGCACCATTTGCCTGACGAACGCCGGTGTCGTCACCTGGCGCATTCAGGGCGACCGGGAGGAAGAGGAAGAGCAGGAGATGAAGTCCGGCTACTCCGCGCGCATGACCGCTGCCGCCGACCCCACGGTCAAAGGTTGGAACGGCCACCAGGTGCAGGTAGAGGACATGGTACAGGCGATTCACGAGAACCGCCCGCCGGCTATCACAGGCGACGAGGCGCGTCACGCGCTGGAGATCGCCGTCGGCATCCAAAAAGCCGGTAAGATCTCACCCGCGCCGGTGACGTTCCCGCTGGACTAGGGAATGAGCCGCCAAGAATCGTAAGTGAAAAGCAGGAGGGCTGGACGACGAACCGGCCCTCCTGCTCGCTTAATTGGTCACTGAATGAGCACCGCGCTGTGCTTGCGTGAAGCCGCAGTCTGTCATTCGCGGGCCGCAATTTTCGACCATGATGGCGCGGCGGTCATGCGGACGGATTCGGTATCGGCACTACCGCGCGCCGGTATTGGTAGGCGTTTCCCTGCTTGCCGACAATTTCGATGGCCCCCATATGGCGCAGGCAGTAGGCGATCTTCTGTCCCTGGCCGTGGCGTACGCCGAGTCTGGCGGCAAGCCGGCTGCTGGTAAACGGCTCCGGCAGCGTGGCGGGCAGGAGGCCGGCAAAGTCAGCCGGGCCGTGGAAGCGGTGCTGCGATGTAATGCCGACAAGCACTTGGTCGTGAATGCTCCAACCGCGCCGCCGCCAACTGCCGCGGCCGTCCTGTTGGCGGGTCTCCTCGACCTCTACCAGCAGCACCTCCAACGAAAACTGCGGGCGGGTGACGAGGTGCGGGATGCTCACAAGTTCATCGAAGACATCGAGCACCGTGCCGCGCTTGGGCGAACGGCGGCGGCTGAGCACGGTTGCGCCGTCGCCGTCGAGGCGTACGATCCACTTTTGCGCCGGAATGGGATGCACGAGACGCACCGCGTGCTGGGGCAGCAACGCGGCAAGTTTACGCTTGATGGCGGAGAAATTCCGCGTCTGGATCTCGATGAGTTCGTCGCCGCGAATCAGGTCAATCACGTAGCCGTCGACGGGCTGTTCGGCTTGGTCACCGGGCGCGGCGTACCAGTCCTTAAGCGCCGCGTGCAGCGACTTCTCCTGATAGGTGCCGATCGTCGGTGTGGTACTCAATTGGCGCTCGCATGTAAACTACCGCGAAGCATTCTTGTCTCTGCACCAATCCGTTCTCGCTTCCGGAGAAGCGCCGGGAATTAGCTAGACTGCGAGGCTAGAGCAAGCGAATCCAGCTTCCGTCATTCCCGCGAAAGCGGGAATCCATCTACTCTTCGTCAACATCCCTTCCCGTCGGGAGGTGTTCCTGTACGGCACGTCGTCGGCCCTGCCTACCCCCTGGACTCCAGCGAAAGCCGGAGTGACGGGACGGTAGCGCAAGATTAGAGCCTGCGATCCTTGCCTGTCTCTCTCGTCATTCCCTGTAAGTGTTGAGTAATTCGTTGACAGAATCCTCTCTCCAATTGGCAGTGTTGACAGATCATGTCATTCCGAGCGGAGCGAGGAATCTAGGGTCCCTGCTCAACACACTTTCACGGCCTCAGCACTCTAGATTCCTCACTCCGCTACGCTCCGTTCGGAATGACAAGTCTGTAGGCGAGCACAGAGTTCTGCTCCTATGTTTCTTCTACCAACTCTTTCAACGAATTACCTGACACTTACAGGAATGACACCGATTGCAAGCTCCAGCCAATTAGACTAGAGGTTCTCACCAAGAATTCCCTCGCTATCGCTTTCAAACGACGCGAGCACCGCGTCCCAGGCGGTCTCGGAGGCAAGCACGCCAAGCACGTATTCGTTCAATCCGTCGTGTTGCGCTATCTCGTTGGTGGTCACAGCATAGAGCACGTCGCCGTCGGAGATGGTGTGCAGCGGCTCGATGGCCCGCGCCATGGACGAGTGGACGTGGCGGGCAAGCTGCCGCAACGACCAGCCTCCGAGGATTTGGTTTGTGACTACCACGGTGAGGGTCGTGTTACCGGGCGCGGGTGGCGTTGGCAAGCCGGCGTCAGCCACGCGCGGGCGTTCACCTGTCTCCGGATGCAACGAGCCCCGCACCACATGCCCCTGGCGGTCGACAATAGCGCCCACGGCGTTCACCACCGTGAAGACGGCCACTTTCACGCCAGCGACTTCACGAAACGCGCCGCCCTGACCTGCGGCCTCGCTGCGATAGGGCTTTTGCAGCCACTTGCCCACCGTCGCCGAGCGTCCCGCGCCCCGCGGGCCCAGGGGAAATTCTCCCGGTCGCGCCGCCTTGAGCGCCGCGCGCCCCAGGGCTTTGTCCGGGTATATGGCATTGTCGCGTGGCCCGAAGTCATAGATGATCGCGCCGGATACGAGGGCGATGTTGCCCCAATGGGGCGAGTAATCTCGTTGGGCCAGCAATTCTGCCGCCACGCCCGTCGCGGCTTCCAGGCCGTAGAACGAGCCGCCGGCCAGGCAAATGGCATCCAGCTTGCCTTCACCGTTTTGCAGCGCTTCGGTGTACAGTGTCGCGTGCGCCCCGCCGCGAATGTCTACGGCGGCGACGGCGCTATGGCCGAATTGGAATACCGTGCAGCCGGTTGGGCCGGCATCGTACTCGGCGACGCCAATCGCCAGGCCGGGAAAGTCGAACGATAGCATTGGGCCGCTAAACGCGGTCTGCGGTTCAAGCGTCAGCGTGTCGTTGGATGCCGGCGGCGCGTCTGGGTGCTGTTCTGACATACGTCTACCTTTCGATTCCCATCCGAACATGGCGCTCACAACAGAATGCCCGGCGTTCACACGGCACTGCGACTGCTCACGGGGTGGCAAAGCGCTCGGGAGCATACGGTTCCAGCGGCGCCAGGTCGCCATCCAGTATGGCGTTGCGCATGAGTTGCGCGGTAATGGGTGCGAGCAGGATGCCGTTGCGGTGGTGGCCGGCGGCGACCCAGAGGCCCGGCCGGTTTGTGACCGGTCCCAGCAGCGGCAAGCTGTCGGCCGGCGTGGGCCGCAGTCCAACCCCAAAGTGGTGCACGCGCGCGTCGACGAGGTTAGGGGCGAGCCTCTGCAATAGCTTGACCAGAAACGCCACGCCGCCGGCGGTGTTCTCGCGCTCGAAACCCGCGTCTTCTTCGGTGGCGCCGACGACGATGCGTCCGTCTTGCTTCGGCGCCAGGTAGCCGCCGGCGCCAAAGACCACGCGCCGCAGCGGGCGGTCGTACGTCTCCAGCACCATCACCTGGCCGCGGGTCGGCTTGAGCGGCAGGCTGATGCCCAAATGGTCGCCGAGGGACCGGCTCCACGCTCCGGCGGCGATGACGACGTGATCGGCGTGCACGGGACCCGCAGCCGTTTGCAATCCGGTGACGCGCTCACCGGCGGTGAGGAAGCTATGCACCGGCGTGTACTCGTGTAGTGTCACACCCAGGGCTACAGCCGCCAGTGTGAGCACGTGCATGAGTTGCGGCGCGTAGACGTGAGCATCGTCTTGGAAGAAGAGCGCGCCCCGCGCTTTAGTGGAGAGCAACGGCTCAGTCGCTTGCAGGGTGACGGGCTCAAGCCAGGCAACGCGCTGCCCCGCTGCGGCAAGCACGCCGGCCTGGTGTTCGAGAAACATGGCTTGTGTCTTGCCAAATACGATGGTGAGCGCGCCGGAACGCGTGTAGGTAGCGTCCAGCCCGGTGACGGCCTCAAGCTCGGCTGCAAAGGCGGGGTAGAGTTTGGCCGATTGCGCGGCCAGATTGGATTGCGGGCTCTTGGCGTCCCCTTCTACACCGGCCCCCAGGATGCCGGCCGCGGCGATGCGCGCTTGGCCGCCGACGCGCTCTTGCTCGAAGACGGCTACCTGCACACCGTCTTTGGCCAAGGCGTACGCGAGCGCGCAGCCAATGATGCCGCCGCCGACGATGGCGACCTCAGTCGTCATGGACATTGTCCCTGCGCTTTCTGCCGGCATGGATATGGGTCTTCATTGTGCGCACGCCGGCCGGGATCAATGTGCGCGGTAGCCGGGGCAGAACCCGTCTTGTCCTGCCGGCCGCAGCCTCCGCCGACCATGCGGACGATCTCCACGACGTCGCCATCTTGGAGTATGACGCGGGGGTGGTCGGCGCGTCGGACTACCTCATTGTTCACGGCCACGGCGACGAATTGCGCCGGCACGTCTTGCGCCGCGAGAAAGGCAGCCAGTGCCGTACGTGCAGCCAACCGCCGGTCTTCCCCGTTCACCCTGATGCGGATGCGCACCGACTGCGGTTGTTCTGCTTCAGTATGGGGGATTCGCTCATCTGCCGTCATTGCGGTTGCACCTGTGCCCGCCCCGCAAGGGCGCTGGTTAGCTCGTATGCCGCCTCGGATGTATCGGGAGCGTCGAGCAGGGCGCTGATTACGGCCACGCCGTGAGCGCCGGCTGCCATAACGGTAGGCGCGTTCTGCGCCGAAATGCCTCCCACCCCGATAACGGGAATGTCGACTGCCGCCGCCACGTCACGCACCAACTGCGGCCCGGCCGGTATGCGTCCCGGCTTGGAGTCCGTCGCATACAGTGTGCCGACGTGCACGAAGTCCGCGCCGGCCTGTGCACATTGCAGGGCGCTGGCGACGTTATGCACGGAACAGCCGATCAGTTTGTCCTCGCCCAGCAAGCGGCGCGCCGCCTGCACGGGCAGGCCGTCCTCAGGCAAGTGGACTCCATCCGCGCCGACGGCAAGGGCAACGTCGATGCGGTCGTTGATGAGCAAGAGCGCGCGGTCCGCGGTTATGTGCCGCAATTGCTGTGCAAGGGTGTACAGGTCCTTGGCGAATGACTCTTTCTCCCGCACTTGCACCACGTGTACACCGCCCTCCACGCCTTCCCGGACTCGCTGGATGAGCGTGCTTGCAAGCGGATTCCGTGTAAGCATAGGGTAGCCGGGTCGCCGTGCGGGACCCGAATCCGGCGGCGCAACGCCCTGCGGCGCGCTGAGGCGCGTTATGAGCGTGAGGCAGGGGTATGGCAGTTGGGGTTTCATGCGGCGTGAGACCGGCCTGGCTAGGCGTGGACGACTCCCGCTACCGGACTGCTGGGGGTGGCGAACTTCTGCTGCGCGATGCGTCCGGCAAGGTAGGCTTTGCGTCCGGCCTCGACGCCGAGACGGAAGCCTTCCGCCATGAGCACCGGGTCTGCAGCGCGGGCGATTGCCGTGTTGATGAGCACAGCGTCCGCCCCGATCTCCAGCGACTGGGAGGCTTCGGACGGCACGGCGAGCCCGGCGTCCACGACCACGGGCACGTTGGCCTGCTCGACGATCAATTCGATCTCTTCCCGCGTAAAGATGCCTTGGCCGGAACCGATCGGCGAGCCGAGGGGCATCACGGTGGCGCAACCCACGTCCTCCAAGCGCCGCGCCAGAATCGGATCGGCGTGAATGTAGGGCAGTACCACGAAGCCGTCCTTGACGAGCGCCTCGGCGGCAAGCAGCGTATCCACCGGGTCCGGCAAGAGCGAAGCCGGGTCCGGCTGTACTTCCAGCTTGACCCAGTCCGATCCCGTGAGTTCCCGCGCCAACTTAGAGGTCACAATCGCTTCGTCCGCGGTGCGGGCGCCGGCCGTGTTCGGCAAGATCGTGTAGCGGTCCCAATCGATGTGATCGAGAATCGTCTTCTCCGAGGGATTGCTGAGATCGAGGCGTCGTATCGCCACGGTAATAATCTCGGCTCCGGATGCCTCGATGGCTTGCACCATCTCCGCGGGCGTGCGGTATTTGCCGGTGCCGATCATCAGCCGCGACGTGAATTGCTTCCCCGCTATTTCAAGCGCGTCTGTCATTTCCGTTCCTTTTTCACATGCTGTAACTGAAGCGAAGGAGTGTGCCTGTCACGCGCTTCCACCCTCGCCCCACTCAACACGAAAAACTGCTGCATAGAAAGGAAAGCGATTTGCAGCGGCGTCTTCGTGTGCTGCAGCTTCCCTCCGCTGGCGTTTACCAGATCGCTGGCATGATCCGGGTCAGGTTCCAAGGCTTGCCCCCGTCTGTGCGGAGGCTCTCGACCATGCGGCTTTCCTAGTGGCTCGAGCGGCGCGAGGAAAATCACGCCAGTAAGACGGATTCAGTATACCATGCAGTGCAGGCGTACAGGGAGCACGTATAGAATGAGACGAGAGCGTACGAAGGAAGTGACGGGCTACATATGCATGCCCTGCGTGCACACATTCCGCATCGTTCGCACCCCGGCACTGGTTCGGGTGCGGGCTGCGGACCAAGAATGAAGGAGTTGTCTACATGGATGTGGTGAATGTCGGCTTTGCGGGTACCGGCGGCATTGCGCAGTCGCACGCGCGCGGGCTGGCCGCCGTTCCCCAAGCGCGGATCGTGGCGGCGGCGGATGTCAGAGCAGAAGCTGTGCGCGAATTCGCGGCTGCGTATGACGTCCCGCAAGCGGAGACCGACTACCGCGCCGTGCTGGATAGTCCGGCGGTAGATGCGGTCATTATCTGCCTGCCCCACGCGTTGCACGGCCCAGCCGCGATCGCCGCGGCGCAGGCGGGCAAGCACGTGCTCTCCGAAAAGCCGCTGGGCGTGACCGTTGCCGAGTGCGATGCCATCATTGCGGCCTGCCGGGAAGCCAACGTCAACCTCATGGTGGGCCATACGCACCGCTTTATCTATGAGCACCTGCGGGCCTTGGAGCTGCTGCGCGCGGGGGCGATTGGGGACGTGCTCCACATTCACGACTCCATCATCGGCGCGACCCGCCATAAGGACTTGGCCTGGCGCGGCGTGCCCGCACTGGCCGGCGGCGGTGTCTTCATGGATAACGGCGTGCACAGCGCCGACCGGCTGCGCTGGTGGATCGGGTCGGAGGTGACGGCGATCACCGCCCGCGTGGGCCATTACGGCGCGCGCACCGAAGGCGAGGACCACGGCGTGGCGCATCTCGAATTCGCGAACGGTGCCACGGCGACCATGGAAATCTCGTTGATTGCGACGCCCACGATGGGCCGCTGCCGCGCCGAGGTGACGGGCGCCAACGGTGCCATGGAGATCGCGACCTGGCGGCACCTTAAGGTAGCGGGAGCGGATGACGAGGAGTGGGAGACGCTGACGTTCCCTCGCGACCGCAGCCAGTTCATACGCGAGGACGGCGAGTTTGTGGCGAGCATCCTGGAAGCGCGCGCGCCAAGCGTCACCGGCGAGGACGGCAAGCGGGCCGTAGCTATCGTGCAGGGGATCTACGAGGCGTCGGCAAGCGGCAAGACCGTTTACCTGGACGCATAGACCGGGGCGACGCCATGCTGCATCCAATGGGACGAGCGCGTCGGAGAAGCAACACACGGTATGCAAGGACCGTCATTCCCTGTAAGTGTTGAGTAATTCGTTGACAGAATTCTCTCCCAAATTGGCAGTGTTGACAGATCATGTCATTCCGAGCGGAGCGTCGAACCCTGTTCGCGGAATCTAGGGCCCATGCAACGTGTCACCCAATAGGCTCAACATCTTAGATTCCGCGCTCTTAGCGACTCTTCGCTGCGCTCCGTTCGGAATGACATGTGTACTGTTCATGTAGAGTACTGCGTTCAGCTGCTTTTGTTCTCAAATCTGTCAACGAATTACCTGACACTTACAATCCGGCGCAAGCCGGAATCCAGTTCCTGGCATGCGGCATTCCTGCCTGGATGAGAAGACAGGGTAGTTCGCGCGCAGGGGTGGCGGGAAGATACCGGATCAAGCATACGCCTCACGGTTGCTTTGGGTTCTCACCGAGCATCTGACCCACCGCACACGCGTCGCAGCGCTTCTCCCGGCACCAGGCGTGGTAGATGTGCAATAGGCCCTGCTGACGCGCTGCGGTCATGGATACGTATTTCGGCGGCAAACCATAAACGTCGTCACGCATGCTCCGAATGAGTCGGTTCATGCCACCGGCCGGCGCGTGACGCAAACTGGCGACGGCCCAATCGGCTACGTCAGAGTCGCCGGTGTGCTCGCCAAGCGCGAACATGAACGGCAGCAACACGTTGATTAGGATTTCGCGGGCCCGTTCCGCGCCAACGAGGCTCTGCGCCGCGCCGCGCAAAGGGACCCCAAAGTCACAATGAACGGCCCAATAGCGTGAGCAAGACGCCGGAAGCCTGAATGCATTGACCAACTGTCGGAATAGCTGCGGCTGATCCACTTCCTCACGGAGCGCTTGGCAGAATTGCACCGGTCCCGCCTCCGCCAGCCGGGCGCAGAGGTGACCCGCCGCTGCTACGCGCCGCGTAGGTGCGTTTGCGGGGCGCACGCCGCCGCGCACCCAGGCCGCGGTGGACACTGCCGGTTCTAAGTGAAACTGCTCCCACAGCGTTTCAAGTTCCCGTACATATGCCCGATCGTGCTTGGTAGAGGCACGGCACGCCGTGCCCGTGTGCGGGGCAGCGTTGCGTTGGGAGGGCAGCAGCCCCGCTGCGCCGAGGAAGAGCGCTTCGCCGTGCAGTGCCGTGGCGGCCTTTCCGCCAAAGCTTGCTGCCACCACCGGCCACGGCAGGGCCTCACTGAGGAGACCGAAGGGCTCCCGATTCTGGCTGTAGCCCAGTGCATCCAACAGGCCCGCGTAGAGCGTCTGCTCCGCGCCGTGGCTTTCGATTGCGGCTAGCATTTGCACTGCTTTCTTGCGCATGCGCCGTTCGCCCAGCGTCGCGAACAACATGCCGACGGTCATGGCATCGGCCTTGGTATGGAGATCTGCACAGGGCTGGAAATCAGGAAGGCGGTGCGCCGCGTACGTTTCCGGCAAACCGGCGGGGTAGTGTGGGGCTAACGCCAGCGTGCGCAGCGGACCGCCCGCAAGCGGGCCGTCGTCTGCCCACACCACGTGGAGAATGACGTTGTGGTAGGCCGGATCGGCTGTATGGCCGTGGGCGCGCCAAGCGGACGTGGCCGTATGCACCTCCACGTGGCCGTGGCGCAGCCTACGCCCATCGAGCGCGATGATGGCATCGAGAAAGTCCGGTCCGGGGCCCAGGTTGCGCCGCCCAGGATACACGACCTGAATCTCTTCCCCGGCCGTGGTGCGCAGGAGTTTGGCACCCCAAGGGCACGCCTGCCAGAGCTGCGCAACAACCTCTTCGCGCAGGCTTTCGACAGGGGCAAGCGCGGACGCAGCGGTGCTCATGAAGGGTAGTAGTATCCTCTACAGAGAATGTTCACTGTATCTCCTTTACTAAGGATAGCGAATTGCCCCCAGTTAGCAAATGTTAAGGTCTGAAAAACTTGCGAAGCCGAACCGCCAGTGGACGCAAGAGGACGGTGTGCCAAGGGAAGGGCTTGCTTCTGGTGCTGGGGCGAGCGGGCCAAGCGTAGAGAGAGGACTGTCTACCATAAGAAAACGCACGCGTGGGACTTCCCACGCGTGCGAATCGCGCAAAGTGCGTGTGTAGGACTCAATCCGGCTAGAAATCGACGACTGAGTTCTCCAGCGCTTCGTCCAGCGCCTGCTGCACCTGTGCATTGCCGTCGGCCAGCGCTTCCGGCACCGTCTTTTCGCGGTTCCAGATGGAATTGGCCATGCCCACGTGGATGCCGATGATCCTGCGTCCGCCGGGGGCGCTGACCACCCACTGGGCGCCGTCCATCTCGCGGGCGCCCTGGATGCGCAGCGGGTCGCCCTGGGTGAATTCGGGGCTTTGGGCCACCGAGCGGCGGGCCGGCAAACTGTCGCGCACGTCGTTGAAGCGGCGGTCGTTCGGCTCCAGGAAGAGCCACTCGAGGAATTTGAACGCGCCGTCCGGGTTGTTGGAGCCTTCCGGCATGAGGTGCGCGCCGCCGCCGCGATAGGCCGCGGGCGAGCCGCCCTCCGCCACCGGGTACGTGTCCACGCCGACGTTGATCGTGGCAAAGGCCTCCTCATACTGCGCGAACCGCGTGATGTTCATCACGTCGGTCCACATGGCGCAACGGCCGGTGGAGAAGAGGTGTTGATGCCGCTCGTCGCCCCTGAAGGCGTTCATGGCGTCCAGGCCGCCCTGCAAGTCGAAGAACCGCAGCGTCAAGTTGAAGGCGGTCTCCATCGTCTCGTTGTCGATGGTGGACGTCAGCTCATCGTCGCTGAGCAAGCGGCCGCCCTGCTGCCAGAACGGTACCAGCCACCACACCAGGGAGCTGTTGCCGTACCAGAAGCCGAGGCGCTCGATGTTGTCGCCCTCTTTCTTGAGCGTTTGCTGGATGGCCGAGTCGAGCTCGTCCCAATTCGCCGGTCCGCTGTCCGGATCCAGACCCACTTCCACGAAGACGTCTTTGTTGTAGAAATAGGTAAAGACCGTGGGCGCCCAGGGCAGCCCGAACCAGTGGCCGCGATAGGTCGAGTCGAAGACGACGCGGGGGTAATAGTCTTCTGGGTCGATGACGGTCGATGCCTTGACATAATTCGTGATGTCTGCGGCAATGCCGCGTACGCCGAAGTCTTTCGGCAAGTAGGCGTCGATATACGAGATGTCGGGCGAGATGCCGCCGGCGACCACCGTGGGCAGCTTGTTGATGGTGTCGCCATAGGTCGTGACGATGACGTTGACCTGCTCATCAGGGTTGGCCTCGTGGTACTCGGCGACGATCTGCTCGCCGATGCCCTGGACCCAGTTACTGCCGCCCATGTCGATGGCCCAGAAGTTCGTGGGCCGCATCCCAATGGCCGGCATCTCCACGGCTTCTTCCATCTCGTCGGACGCCGGCGCGTCCCCCATGGTGGGGGCCATGCCGCCTTGGGCGCACGCGGCAAAGAGCACCGCACCCGCCGCGGCGCCCGTGCCCGCGAGCATGCGACGCCGTGTCATGTGGAATTCAGTACGACTATTCATCAGACCCGAAACCTCCTGCCTGATAGGCGCTATTCCGAACTCGTACCATTGCTAAACGAGATGACGGGACACCAGTGGTTTGCCGTCCGCTGCCATCCCTTCCAGGAAACTACAGCAAAGACCGCAATTCCTAGACAGCTTGAAAGAATTGTAGCGTGCGCAAAGACGTGATGTCAAGGGTATGTGCGACCCCGAGCCAGGCGATTCCAGGCCCAATCCATCTGAGATATGGCCGCCGGCAAGGCGTGAGTATCTCACGTGGTCAAAGCGGTTGCAGCCTCTTACAGAGCCGGGAGCGGACTGAACTGCGGCCAATAGAGTATCACGACTCCGAGCATGCGACTTCCCCCGTTGAAGAGTCCGAGCGTGTCTTGCAGTATATTCCTTATTTGGAATATACTGCATCCATGCGTTGGGATGTCGAGTATACGGACGAGTTCGGGCAGTGATGGCAAGGTCTCTCAGAGGGCCAGCAGGACGCGGTAGCCGCCAGAGTCGAGTTGCTGGCGGAGCATGGCCCCAGTCTGCCGTACCCCTTCTCCTCGGACATCAGAGGTTCGCGCCACGGAGTCATGCGAGAGCTTCGCGCGCAGAGCGGAGGGAGGGCCATCCGGGTCTTCTACGCCTTCGACCCGAGACGAACGTCCATTCTGCTTATTGGCGGGGACAAGACGGGCAACGACCGGTTCTACGAGAAGTACGTGCCCGTGGCTGACGACCTCTACGACGAGTATCTGGAAGAACTGCGAAGGGAGGGGCTGATAGAATGAGTGGACGCCATCCGTTCAGCGAACTGACCGGGGACTTCACACCGGAACGCCGTCGGCGCATCGACGAGATTAAGCGGGAGTTGCTCGCGGAAATGCCCTTGCGCGAGTTGCGCCGGGCTCGTGCGCTGACCCAGCGAGAACTCGCCGAGACGCTGAAGGTAAATCAGCCCGCCGTCTCCAAATTGGAGCAACGAGCCGATGTGTACGTGTCCAGCCTCCGTTCCTACATCGAGGCCGTGGGGGGAAAGCTGAAGATCATCGCCGAGTTTCCCGAAGGCGAGGTGGCCATCGCCAACTTCTCAGATGTGGGGGAAGAGGAAGAAGACTCCGTCTGAGATATGACCGCCGGCAAAGCTTGGCTTGCCCGCGCGGCCCAAACTGCTACAGCCTGGTACGGAACCGGACCGGACTCAACTGCGTCGCGACAACATCGCCCTGCGGCCCGGCACCTCGATCGCACGGATTCTGAGCGGGCTGCTACGTGGTTTCCTGGAGCGCGGCTATCTCCGCAGCGCTCAAGGCACGCCCGTACACGCGCACGTCGGCCAGGCTGCCGTTGAAGTGGTCGTGCTGACCGAAGCCGATACGCAACGGTTGGTCGTTCGCTATGGAGCCGGGAACGTGCGCCGTGGCGTCGGAAGTAGACACCGCCACGCCGTCCACGTAGAGCCGAAGCTGATTGCCTGCCCGGACGGCGGTGAGATGCCGCCAACCGGGAGCCAGGGCGCGGTCGTACGTTACGTTGGCCCCGGCCTCCATTGAGTAGACCCGTCCCGACGGCAGCGTGCCGCCAAAGAGCTTCCCTTGGAAGATCGCCATGGACCACACGCGCCGGTACTTCACGTCCGGCGTAGTATCCAGTTGGCCCGTATTCGTCCACGTGGCGCCGCCCTCGTAGCGGTAGACATTCGCCAGGGGCAGCGTGCCCGCGTAGAGCTTGCCGTTGTACACCGCCATGGCCATTACTTCCTTCTCGTCTTCCAGGCGGCCCACATCCTCCCACGTTTCCTGACCGTCCCAGCGAAAGACGGTGCCATTCGGCCACGTGCCCACGTAGAGTTCACCCCGGTAGGCGGCAAAGGAATACACCTGGGTCACCCCTTCCTGGAAGCCGCAGGGCGTCCAATCGGTGCCGCCGTCGTAGCGAAAGACGCCGCCGCCCTCGTTGCCCGCGCCGTAGAGGTGTCCCTTGAAGACGGTGATCGCCATCATGCGGCGGCCGGGCGTACCGCAGTATTCCCAGTCTTGTCCGCCCAAATAGCGAAAGACGCCTTGGCTGTACAGCGGAATAGCGTAGAGCTCGCCGTTGTAGACGGCCATGCCGGCAATTGACTCTGCCCCTGCCAAGCGCCCGCAGTACTCCCACGATGCGTCTCCCATGTAGCGGTAGATAGCTCCGCCGGGATGCTTATTCGGCGAATCCTCCAGCGCGGAGCCGCCAGCCCTATAGCAGGACGTACCGGCATAGAGCTCACCTCGAAACACCGCCAGCGATGCCACGGTATTGCTTTGATCGGGACTGCCGCAGTCTTCCCACGTCTGCCCGCCCGCGTACCGGTACATGTGCCCGGCCTCGTCGGCACCCCATTCGAAGGTGCCGGTGTAGAGGTCGCCGTTGTAGACGGCCAGGGAGTAGACGCGCAGGTTGTTGCCCGGGCGGCCGCAGTCCACCCACGTTGGCTCCTGCGCGCCGTCGTCGATGCCGAAATGCAGGTTGCAGTGGTGGGCCTGGGCGGCTGTAACTCCAGCAAAGTTTAAGGTGCCGAAGTTCAGGCCGGAGCGGGTGACGGGATCGTACTTGCTGAGGATGTCGCCGTGTAGGTTCGCGCCGTCGGGCGGCAGCTCCACCCAGGCGGAGAGCGTGAAGTCACCCTCAGCGAGGGCCGGCATGTCGCCGGCAGGTACTTCCACATGCGCGGCACGGCCGTCGAAGCGCGCGGCGCCGTAGGCACTGCTGTCGCGTCCCACGGCGGCGAGATCCGCGCCCCGGTTTATGCCGTGGTTGCCGTTGCCGGAGGAGTCCCGGCAATCGCCGTTGAATTTCCAATGTGCCAAGAGTCCGGTGTCGGTGCTCATGCGATGTTCTCCCGCTTGTACCTGATCGACGTTAATGCGTTTCTGGCTTGTACGGTGGCCAGATGAATCTGCCACGTACCTATGCTCCGAGATTGTCCCCTTTCCTGGGGGAGAGGGTTAGAGCCTGCCCCGTACTCGATACGGGGGTGAGAGCGCATCGGCGGTGTGGCGAAATAAGTGGGATACGAAATGTCAATCGCCGATAGCTGATATTCCAAGAAGTCTCCAGGGGGAATTGTACCCCATTCGGCGCAAGCAGTTCAGTATGAAGCCTGGCGCTGTCCACCACCTGGGCTAGCTTACTTCAGCCCCAACCTCTGCAAGCGCGTCCACCGCCGCGCCCACGACAACGCCGCGCTGGCGGCTACGGCCATGGTACCGGCGAGCAGATTGAATAGGATGTCTACCGGATCGAACACCCGGTTGGGCAGCAGCCATTGGATGCCCTCGTCAAGCACGCCCAGGGCTGCCGTAATCAGGATAGCGAGCACGGGGGGCAGCGGCACGCGGCGGCCTTGGTTGCTGCGCTCGGTGAGGGCCTCATAGACAAGCACGCCGACGACGCCGTACTCGATGAGGTGCGAGCGCTCGGTCGGCACCGTCATGCGGGTGAACACCAGCAAATAGGCGGTTACGACGCCGATGACTACGGCGACTTCCGCTCCGCCCGGCCGCACTCGCAGACCCTGCGTGAGGATGGTCACACCCACCAGGAACATGCAGAGGAGGAAGAGTCCGATGGAGATATCCAGCAGGCCCCGCTCTTCCAATGCCTGCGCCAGCGTTTGTGCGAGCCCCAGCGTGGCGTAAATCGCCGCCATGACGACAAGCACCCACAGCCAGAGGCGGCGTTCCCGACGTGAAGCAAAGAAATTCATGGCTGATTGTAAATCTGGTGCATGGCGTGGTCTCTACAGCAATGGCTGCACAAACTGCTCGTATGGACCCTCTTTCATTATCCGTCATTCCGGCGCAAGCCGGAATCCAGAGGGAGGGTGGTGTGCGGAGAGTTGGCCAGGGTCAAGCCCCGCCCTGTTACAGGTCAGACACAGTTTAGAAGTGATTGTGCGCACATCTGTGGTAAGGAGAAAGAGACCCAATGAAGCCCGGTCCGATTGCCGTGTGGCCTATCTCAAGAGGAAGTACCTGATCTGCTAAGAATCCCCTCACCCTAACCCTCTCCCCGAGGAGAGGGGATACGACACCATCGCTGAGCGGGCTCAGTTCTGCCGCTCCGTACGAGTGGTCCAAACTAGTGGTCCAACAACATTGTAACGATGGGTAGGTGTAAGCAATAGCGCCAAGAGACGGCGCAGGTTACGCGTACGGGACGTACGTGCACGTCCCGTGCGAATCTACGCTACCCATCAATACAAAAGTGTCGAACCACTAGACTTCTACCGGCAGAACAAGCAAACACGCCGGGGAACTCAAACGAACTTCAAGCTCCCCGACGCGTTTCACCGCTTTACTCATGTTCGCACTGAAGCCAAAGCAGCGCTATTGGATAAGCCCTGGATTTCGCTTCAGCCCTGCGTAACCCGCTTGACCGCTCGCTTGGTCTCCAGCAGCTACCAGCAGCGAGCTAACGCACTAAAGTCATTCCAACGGCAGCTTGACGGGCTCGCCGCCCAGGCTGGCCGACCGTTCCGCCGCGAAGATGACCTCGTCGATCTTCAAGGCGTCGTTGATGTCCACTTCCGGCTTCTTATTGTTCAGGATGCAGTCGATGAAGTGGTCTGTCTGCGGCTGGAAGGGGTGGTGCGAGACTTCCGGCGTATCCGGCATGATGGTCTCGAAGGTCGCCCAGTCGGTCTGCTCGGTCATGCGCTCGCCGATGAGGGTCTCCGAATGGAACTTATTCCCCACCAACGTGCCGCGGTCGCCGTGCAGGCGCACGTTGAACGAATAAGGATTGTTGCCCTCCAGGATGCAGCCGACCTTGCCGATGCGGCCGTCCTTGTAGCTGATCACGCTAAGCACGGTGCCTTCCCAATCGAACGTCTTCGTGAAGTTGCCCCAATGGCCCACCACGTGATCGACCTCGCCGGGCATGAACTGGAGCAGCGCGTCCACGGCGTGGCAACCGGCGGCTGCCAGCGCGGAACCGCCCTGCTCGCGGGTCTTCACCCAGTTGTAACCGACGTACCACTGCGGCCAGTTGGCGCTGAAGTAGTCGCACTCGCCGTAGAAGATGTTGCCGAAGGCGTTGGCCTTGATGAGCTTGTGCACGATCAGGAAGTAAGGGCTCCAGTGCAGCTCAAAGCCCTCGCACGCTACCACGCCGGCCTTGTCCACGGCTGCCGCGATGGATTTCAGGCCTTCCCAACTCAGCGCGGCGGGCTTCTCGATGAGCAGGTGATTGCCGGCCTCCGCGCCCGCTATCGCTTGGTCCACGTGCTTCTCGTTGGTGGAGCAGATGAAGATGACGTCCAGGTTGTCCTGCTTCAGCATCTGCTCGTAGTCGTTGTAGCAGTGGGCGTTGCTCAACCCGTGCTCTTCCTTGGCGTTCTGCGCGTTTTCCAGGCTACCGCTGCAGAGACCGACAATCTCCGTATGCGGGTTCTTGACCAGGGTATCGATGTGCTGGTGCGATACCCAGCCGATGCCGACCACACCGACCCCAAGCTTGCCATTGTCTGTCATCGCAAATCCTCCCAAAGTTTCAACAAACGTCTAACGAAACGTGGCTACAGTACAGCGTATTCGCGGCTAGCTGTCAAGGGAAGAAGGAAGCGGTTAGTATGCTATGCTTGGTTCTGAGAGGCTGCCGCCTGGGCGTAGCAGAGGGTGACTGCGCAGGGGCAGTCGTTAAGCGGCAAGGAACAGTGCTCAATGGAATCCCGGACCGACGACTTGGCTGCTCAGTTGCTGCGCTGCCCGGTGGGCTGCGCTTTCTTGCTGACTATCGAGCGGGATCAGGTTCCCACTGACATCGCCGTCACGCCGCCGCAGGCGTTCGCGCGCGCCGCGGTCGCCTTGAACGCCCTCAATCCATGGGCGGCGGATTTCGAACGAACCGTTGCGGCCGCGCTTTCACGCGGCGCGGACTTGGCAAGCCTGGCGCGCGCGGTGGTGACACATCCGCAAAGCCGCTGGTGGACTGCTCCGATGGACCCGACCCGGCAGGTGCTCATGATTGACGAGACGACCTACCCGACCTCCGCCCCCGCGGCGCCGCCTCACCCCATTTGGGAGCGCATACAGCGCATATTCAAGCGAGCGTCCGCCCGCGCGGCGGCGCCCAAGCCGGCTTTCCGCTGGGAGGATTACGCGCAACGTCCCAGGGAATGGCGCATCACCTCCACGCTCAGCGGTGGGCATGCGTGCCTCGACACCGTTATCCCATTGGGCGTCGGCGACTGGGGGATGGTAGAGACGCACCGCAGATTCGTGGCCGAGATCGACGCGTCCGCCCGCGTCTGCGAGATATCCGGCCCCGCCGACTGGCACGCCTTCTGCGTTTCCTTTCCGCGCGTCAATCAGGATCCCAATAGCCCGGCCGGGGTCGGCACGCTGGTGCCGGACTGGGCTCGCGTTGCCACGCAGTGGGACGGCGTTCACCTAACCTTCATGGGGCTCCTGACCGCGCTCTTCGTGCGCCACAGTTCGGCGGCCGGAACCACCATGCTGTGGTCGTGGGATACGGAAGGCACAATCTGGCTGCCGGGAGAGTTCATGCGCGGAGGCGCGCCGCTCGCGCTCCTAGACCGCGACGCACTCGCGTTCAAGGTAGCCCGACTATTGAGGTACGACGAGTTGGGAATCCCGGAGTGGCCGCCTGTCGTCGGCGTCATCCACTACCGCAGATGATCGTCACTGCTCCTCGATGCGAATCCGGCCGCTATCCCAGCGCCGTTCAGCCACACAAGATGCTGGGTGCTAAAACCGCGAAACCTCCCGTTCTGACAGGCTATCAGGTACAGGTAGCGAACCCACCTTGAAGCAAGAAAGGGAAGGGCAATCGCCGAGGACTGCCCTTCCTTGCCACGCGGCTCGCTTGTCCATGCAACACTAATGCCTGCCATCCACTCACCTCCGCACCCCCACAACTAAGGAAAAGGGCAACCACACGGGTTGCCCTTTTCCTTCAATTCGCAAAAGTGAGGAAAAGCGCTCCTCAGCAACTTTGCCCCACGTATTCCCTTAGTGCCTAGAAGTCCAGCACCGAGTTGGCGAGCGTCTCGTCCAAGACGATCTGGGTCTGCTCGTTGGTCTCGGCAATGGCTTCCTGGATGGTCTTCTCACCCTGGTAGATGGTGCGCGGCAGCGCCACGTGCAGGCCGAGGATCTCGATGCCGCCGGGAGCGGTCACCACCCAGTGCGCGCCGGCCATCTCGATAGAGGCCTGCAAGCGCAGCGGGTCGTCCTGGGTCCACTCGGGACTGTTCGCGATGGCTTTCTGCACCGGCAGGCGGCCCTTGGCGTCGTTGAAGCGCAGCTCTTGCGGCGCGTCGTAGAGCCACTCGAGGAACGCGAACGCGCCTTCAGGGTTGGCCGAAGCATTTGGCAGCACCTTGGAGCCGCCGCCGCCGTAAGTGGCGGGCGAGCCGCCGGGCGGGATCGGTTCCACTGCCAGGCCGTAGTTGAGCGCCGCAAAGCCCTCGCGGTAGTCGGGGAAATTCGGGATGTCGTAGATCTCGAAGTACATCGCCAGCTTGCTGTCGATGAAGATCTGCTGCGTGCGAATTTCGCCGCGGAACTCCGCGATGGCGTCGTAGCCGTCCTGCGCCTCATACATGCGCAGCGTATGCTCGAACGCGTTCACCATCAACTCGTTGTCCATGGTGGACGTGCTGTCGTCGGCTGATGTTAGGCTGCCGCCCTGCTGCCAGTAGGGGATCATCCAACCGGCCAAAGCGCCGCCGCTGCCCCACAACGGCACGTAGCCGAGACGTTCAATATTGGCGCCGTCTTTCCTGAAAGTCAGGTTGATGGCTTCGTGGAAATCGTCCCACGAGGCGGGCGGGCTTTCGGGATCCAGCCCCACCTCAATCAGCGCGTCGTTGTTCAAGAACAACGTGCGCACGTCCGCCGACCACGGCAGACCGAAGTGGTGGCCGCGGTAGGTGACGTCATTGAGAATGCGCTCCCACATGTCGGACGTGTCGATGATGGATGACACCTTCACCATGTCCGTGATGTCGCGCACAATGCCGTTCACCGCCATGGTCTTGGGAATGTAGCGGTCTTGAAACGCCATATCGGGCGCCGCGCCGCCGGCCACCGCCGCTGGCAGGGTGTCGCGATTGTCCCTGCCGGTTTTGGGAACGGTGGTAACGTTGTAAGCCTCGAACGTCTCGTTGAACTCCGCCACGAGCTCCGCGCCGATCTCCTCATTGAAGGAACCCCACGCCGACGTGAGCGACCAGTAAACAACCTCACTGGCTTCCATCGCCGCCGCGGGTTTTTCCTCCTCCGCCTTGGGAGCTTCTGCCTCAGGGGCATCCTCCATGGGCGCCGCCGCTGTGCCGCAGGCGGCTAGCAACACCGCACTGCCCGCAAAGCCGATTCCGGTGCCAAGTAATCGCCGTCTTGAGGTACGCATGGTTGGCCTCCTCTAAACAATTGCGCGCACTACACAAACTATCGACTCTCTCCTCTACGTAAGGGAGAGAGTGACTATACGTAGTATGTATAGCAGGAGTTTGGCAATGTGGCAAGTCCCTAGGCGTAGAGTCTCTCTCTACAAATAAGATTGAGGGTTGTCAGAAGAGTTAGAACTGTGCCATACTCCCACAGTAGATAGGAGAACATTGGGCATGTTATCTGCGGTCTGCAACTTCCCGATTAACGCCAGCGCCGCGGCGGCACCGCTGCCGCGGCTATGCGTATTGGGGAGGACGTAGCGACCGTACACTCAAGAAATGAGTCATCACGGCCTCCCATGCATGGGAGGTCTTTTGTTTTGTTGGGCATCTAGCTCGTGTGTTCGCGAAGAGAGGAAAATGTTGTGAAAGAGTATTCGGCTGCAACGTATGGAGACCGCATCGCCAACGTCTACGACGAGTTCTACCGACCGGCTAACGTGTCGAAACGAGTCGACGTACTAGAAGAATTCGCGGCAGGCGGCCGGGCGCTTGAGCTCGGGATTGGGACCGGGACGTACGCGCTGCCCCTGGCGGCGCGCGGTGTAGCGGTACACGGGATAGAGGCTTCCCATGCAATGGTCGCAAGGCTGCGAGACAAGGAAGGCGGAGCGGCATTGCCGGTGACCAGCGGCGACTTCGCGGACGTTGCGGTCGCGGGCAGCTTCTCACTCGTCTTCGTCATCAACAACACCTTCCTGATGCTTTCCTCCCAGGAAGACCAAGTCAGGTGCTTTGCAAGTGTGGCGTCTCATCTCGATGAGTCCGGCGTCTTCCTGGTCCACGCCTTTGTCCCGGACATTTCCCGGTATGACGAGAACCAACACCTGCGCGCGAGCCTGCCTGACGTGGACTCGGTCCGGCTTGACGTTTCGATCCACGACGCTGTAAACCAGATAGTGGACTTCCGCCACCTGCATCTGACGGAAGACGGCATCCGCATGTATCCCGGACGATTGCGCTACGTATGGCCGTCAGAACTGGACCTGATGGCGCGCCTCGCCGGGCTCCGTCTGCGCGAGCGGTGGGGCGATTGGCAACGTGCGCCGTTCACTGCGCAGAGCGGCGCCCATGTGTCAGTCTATGGGCGGGCGAGTTCCCAAGACTGACGAAGCGAGAGCGGGCACCTATTGGGGGTGACGCAGCTGGGCGCCGCACCGCGTCGCCCGCAATGCCGATGCCGGTTCCGGGCAATCGCCGCCTTGCGGTAGGCACAATTGGCTTCCTGCAAGAGACTGCGTACAATCGTTTCGTATGGGCCCTCTCTGCATGGCCAGTACATGATGGGACGGACTGGCAATTGTCTAAATCACTCTTGAAGTATGTTTCGTAAGTAGGATCCGGCACAATGGCAAAGTGTACGGATGGTGCAATAGCAAGGATTTCTGTCTCTAGAGCAGAGGAGACGCCGATCATGGCTGGCGAAACAGGCATTTGTTACGTTGGCGCCTCTTCGTTAAGACTGCGGGGTCTCGCCATCCTGCTCTTGGCGATTCTGCTCCCTCTGGTCTTGACTTGCTGTGGGCCCTTCGGCGGGCCGCCCCAGACTCCCGCGAACCAGCGCTATGGGTATGTGGGGGCGGACAAGGTGCTCAAATGGGATGCCTCGGCTGGTGCGGAATCCTATACCGTCTTTCACTCCCCAACGCTCCCAGATTGTAGACTGCTCGATGGTCGGCCCTTCATTTGCCAGGAACTTGCAAGCGGCATTCAGCAACCTAACTACATTCTCACCCAGCAAGGATTCGGCAGACACTATTGGGTTGTTGCTTGCAACAGTTCCGGTTGCTCGGAGATCGACAGTGACACCCCGGCCCAGCCGCCACCGCCCTTCCCTGATGATGTGCATGCTGTCCAAGCTGAGTCATCGATACGGATCACCTGGAATTCTGTGCCAGGTGCCGCTCATTACAAGATCTATACAGGTTGCCCTGATCTTAGAGATTGCATCGTGGAGCTGGATGGGAATGTGGTCGGAACCGCCTACACCCACGAACCACGTCCGATCCCCCCTCAGCCAAATGGTGTGAGAGTCATCGACAGGAGCGCTCATTCGATGACGGTTCAGTGGCATGCATTCCAGGGCGGTAGCTACACCCACGATGTCCGATACTGGGTCACGGCCTGCTACAACGCAGTGTGCTCAGAAAACGACGGCTATAGGAACGCTGCTTTTGTGCCATTCTCTTACCAGTTGCAGGATCACTCCTATCAGGTGAGCAGGAGAACGCGAGAAAGTGAATACCAACCTGTAGCGTCGAATCTCAACCGTCCCCCGTATGTTGACGAAGGTTTGCACCCAAGTACCATCTACTTCTATAGGGTACATGTCTGCAACGACAACGGTTGCTCGCCTGTATCTGATGAATCGGGAGGGCTTACGGAGTCAGATGGGCCAGTCGAATCGCCGCTCAGAACCACTGGCGTCAAGGGGGAGAAGGTCCGCATTCCACTACACCATGACTTTGCAAGAGTGAATTGGGATACGGTGAAAGGGGCAACCTACTACGAAGTATACCAAGGCACTGTTAGTGATCCCAACTCGTTTCGCTTCGACTCGGAAGTTAGCGCTCCTCAGGTCAGTTACATGGATCGAACTCCAAATGTAGTCTATGGTGCCTTTCGAGCTACCGCCTACAAGATCAGGGCATGCAACAAAGCCGGCTGCTCTCCATTCTCGGAATCCATTGCAGTTCGCTAGAGAAGATAGCAATGAACGCTGAGAGATCACGCACCTCGACACCCATTCCCGCATGTGGCTCTTGCAGAGCACCAAGATGGTGTAGCTTGGCTATTCGTTGTAGTTCATACGACTTGCCAGGCGATTCCTTGATCCTGAAACTGAGCGAAGGCGGCGGCAGACCCTAGCCCTGATGTGCCAGATGTTGGCTTGCCGAAGGCGGGCAACTTAAGCGGCTCGCCGCATTGAAAGCTCCCCACAGACGGACACAGTACAGTATCATAGGCCCATCCATAGGTAGCATCTCGGAATCAGACTAAACGTGTGAAAGGAAGCACTCCATGCTCAATCTCGCCATTATCGGACTTAGCCCGCAGCATCCCCGTTCATTCTCAGAGCTGATCAACAAGGAGAATCCAAATGGAGTAGGGCTGAACGGTGTGGCGCGTATCTCCATGCTCTGGGATCGCGACCGTGCGGCAGCCGAAGAATTCGTGGCCGAACATGATCTGGAGACTGTGCTCGACGAGCCGACAGCAGCGATCGGGAAGGCCGATGGCGTGCTCGTGCTGGAAGACCCGGGCGATACCCATCTGGAATTGGCGCGGCCCTATCTTGAGGCCGGCGTGCCGACGTTCGTGGATAAGCCCTTTGCGCTTGGCATCGATCACGCCAAGGAGATGGTGCGGCTGGCGCAGGCCCACAACACACCGCTCATGTCGTCGTCGGCGCTCCGTTTCGCACGGGAAGTCATTGACTTCAAGGCCAATGAGAAGGAACTGGTAGGCGAGGCGCGGGTCGCCGTGGCCACCGGCCCGAACGAGCTCGTCTACTACGGCATCCACGCGGCGGAACTCTTCTACACGGTGATGGGGCCCGGCATCGCGTGGGTGCGCAACGAGTACACGGATGAATTCGACCTCGTCCACGTGCGTTACACGGACGGCCGTGCCGTCACTATGCAGATCATTCGCTCCGCCCGTTACGGGTTCCTGCTCAACGTCTACGGCACCGAGGGCAGCGCGGAAATCGCCGTGCGCGACGCCAACTTCTTCTACGCCGAACAGATGCGCAATGTGGTGCGCATGATACAGACCCGGGAGAACCCTATCCCCCACGAGGAGATGCTGGAGATTATTGCAATGCTCGTGGCGGCGAAGCAATCCGGCGAGACCGGCGAGCGGGTAGATTTGTCGTCAGTGCTTTAGTGCGATCGCAGTGCCTTGCTCGATACGGAGTTTGCATAGCAAGCGAAGAGGCGGGGGACAAGCCCCCGCGCTACGAAGATGGGAGTGGGGAAGCGACCGTCATTCCCGCATGCGCGGGAATCCATCTTCTCTTCACACGCTCCGCGCAGTGATATGCTAGCGGGGGACAAGCCCCCGCGCTACGAAGATGGGAGTGGAGAGGCGACCGTCATTCCCGCGCATGCGGGAGCTCATCTTCTCTTCACACACTCCGCGCAGTGATACGCTAGCGGGGGACAAGCCCCCGCGCTACGGTATCCTATCGAAAGCTGCCGTCTTGTGGCGGCTTTGAGTTGACGGTTGGAGTAAGCGGTAGCATAGGTTTGTAACCTGTGCTCAATTCGGTGGATTAGCGGGATTACCCCACGTCACATGAATATCGCGCAGGTTGCAAACCCACGCTACCGGCGCCACAGCCTATCGATGTGGATGCTTCGAACCATCGACGCAAGAGCATGAAGTCTGCAAAAGGAGTAATAACCCATGCGCATCGTTGACGTAGATGTAATTCCCATCGCCATTAGCGATCCCCCGTTACGTAATTCGTGGGGCGTGCACGAGCCCGTGGCGCTGCGCGTGATCGTGCGTCTCACCACGGACGACGGCTGCGTGGGCTGGGGCGAGACCTATGGCGGCGATGAGATGGTAAGGAAGCTGCAGAGCGCCGCATCCATTGTGCAAGACCAGGACCCGGCACAGTTTAACCGGACGCGCATCCTCATCAACAATCCGCCGGTCTTTGCCGCGTACGAGACCGCCATGCTCGACCTGCTGGGCAAGGAAACCGGGCGGCCCGTCTGCGATGTGCTCGGCGGCAAGGTGCGCGACACCGTTCCCTATTCGGCGTATCTCTTCTACAAATACGAGGGCGACGACGAGTGGGGCGAGGCCATGAGTCCGGAGCAGCTCGTGGAGCAGGCGGAGACGTTTGTAGAACGCTACGGCTTCCAGACGCTCAAGCTCAAGGGCGGTGTGCTGCCGCCCGAAGTGGAAGCCGAGACCATGCACCAACTCCGCACCCGTTTCCCAAACCATGAACTGCGCATCGACCCGAACGCCATCTGGTCGGTGGAGACGAGCATCCGCTTTGCCGGCTGGGTGGAGGAATTGGACCTGGAATACTTGGAGGACCCGGCGCCGGACTTGGCGGGCATGGCAGCCGTGGCGCAGGCCACGCCTATTCCTCTGTCGACGAATATGGTCGTGACGGCTTTTTCGCACATCGCCCCGTCCGTTGAGATGGACGCCGTGCAGGTGGTGCTGGGCGATCACCACCACTGGGGCGGCATGCTGGCATCGTTGCAACTGGCCAAGATCTGCGAGACGTTCCGGCTCGGTGTCTCCCAGCACAGCAACAACCACACCGGCATCTCGCTGGCGGCCATGACGCACTGGGCGGCCGCGGCGCCGAATCTCATCTACGCGTCGGACACGCACTACCCGTGGAATGAGGACGACGACATCGTGGCCGGCGGGCCGCTGCAATTCGTGGACGGGGCGTTTCCCGTGCCGGAGGACCCGGGGCTGGGTGTGGAAGTGGATGAAGACCGCCTGCAGGAGGCCCACGAGCGCTACCTTGAAAACGCGGCAGCGGCCAGAGACGACGTTTCCGCTATGCAGGAACGCGATCCGAGCTGGCTGCCCATGCGGCCGCGCTGGTGAATTATTCGGACCTCTGGATGCTAGGAAGTAAGGCTTTCGTCAAAAGATAGTCATGGTTACTTTTGCCACTCCTGCCAAGAGGTCTTCGATCTGATCCGCTGTTGGCTCCTTTTTTCTGTCGTGGGCACACAGATGTCGTAGGTCGGCCAAGTGTTGAATGAAGCGCCATTCATGGGTGTCGACAACGTTGGCGTCTTTCAGATCATCGTTCATGTTGGAGATTTTGGCATTCTTGCGAACCTTGATGCTGTGATTGTCACAGACCTCCTTAAGATGCTTCTCCAGAACTACTCCGGCAACTGCTCCCGCCGCCCTGTGGAACTGAGTCTTGGCGAGTTCCCTGGCTGCATCGAGCTCAGAGTCGAAGAGATCAGCTTGAGCGAGTTGACGAACCTTGAACAGAGAACTTCGGAAGCTCTCTTGTATCGACTTTACGATGCTAATCTGCTGGTTGAAGCTCGGGATTGCAGCATCTGGCCCCACAATTTTACTAAGCGTTACCCCCGCTCCAACAGTGATATTGAGTCCCTGGAGGTAGTCCTCGATTGTGTAGTTCTCATGTGTTATGTCCCTACGCGATTTTGGCTTTTCGTAGTACCGGGTGAAATCAGAGAGCCTATCTGGTAAGAGTTGCCGGACTAAGGCCTTTGCCTCGGAGTACCAGGGCTGATACTCCTCTTTGAACGACGGAAGTGAGTCGATGAATCCTTTCGTTTGATCTCCCAATGACGCTTCGGCAGTACTCGTAAACTCATCGGGATAGCACTCGTACTGAATTGCGTTCTGCAACTGTCCACCTTTTGCGATCAGAGCATCAAGATCTTTTTTGTAGCGTTCTCCGTTCAATTCTCCGATACCTCCTGGGTAATTTGGCTTTCTCGTCGATCTACTCTGAGTGAGCGAGACTTGCTAGCATCTCACTTGAAATCAGTGCGCTGGATTATGATACTGTTCAATTATCTAATGTACCACCATCCACAGTTGACATTGTCTTCTATTGGCGTGCGCATCGAGATGATCTTTCCTAATTCATTGCGATTTAGATTCTGGAACTGCCTTGTTGGTGCACTTGGTCGTTGACAGCTTTCGAACTTTCATTCAGTCTAATGGCAAGAGTGACGTCATTGAGGGGTAGGTGAGCACCACGCCCAGAAAGTCATTTGGTGCTGAGATTTCGAGCGAACCTGCCCCCTATTGAGGAGTACACAAGACATGGCCAACGACAGATTGCGCGTCTGCATAGTCGGCACCGGCGCGCGGGGAAATGCCCACGCCACAGCCTGGGCGGCGTCCGGAGAGGCGGAAGTGGCGGCAGTCGTGGACGTGCTGGAAGACCGCGCTCAGGAGTTGGCGGCAGCATTTGAAGCGCCACTCGTCTTCACCGACTATCGGGAAGCGGTACAGCGCGATGACATCGATGTGGTCTCTATTTGTACACCGGCTTTCTACCACGAAGAGGTGACGATCTTCGCCGCCGAGCACGGCAAGCACATGCTGAGCGAAAAGCCGATCGCCATGCGGCTGGACCAGGCCGACCGGATGATCGCGACTTTGAACGCAACAGGCGTCGTGTTCGTCATAAACTTTCAAAGCCGCTTCGGCGACGCGCCCGCAGCCGTGCGACAGGCGATGCGAGATCGTGCCCTGGGCAGCCCGGTCATGTTCCGCATGCACTCGGCCACTCACATTCGCCCCAAGCTGGCTATGCACGACATGGACCGCGGCAACGGCGGCCCGCTCAACGACTTCATGACCCACTACTTTGACTACTGGCGCTGGCTCACGGGCACGAATCCGGTGCGGGTGAGCGCCCACGGCTTCACGCTTGCCAAAGACCGGCCGGAAATCGCCCACTTCGCAAACAAGGCGCCGGATACGGCCACGGTTGCGTTGGAATACGGCAGCGGCGACCTGGCCGCGTTCAGCATCTCGTGGGGCTTGCCGCCGGGCGTGCAACCGCAGGGACGGATTGACGACATTCTCGGCCCCCAGGGCGCGTTGACGCCGAGCCGTCCCCGGGATGGCTTCAAGATCCTGCGGGAGGGCGGAGCGAGCGAAGAATTCGGTCCCTACGGCGGTGACAGCCAGTTGCTCCTAACGCAGCACGCGATACGGGCGATCCGGGGCGAAGAGCCGGTGCAGGCCAGCGCCGAGGATGCGCGCATCGCTCTGGCCGTTACCTGGGCGATCTATGAATCGCTGCAGCAAAACGGCGATCCTGTGGAAATAGCCCTATAGGATGGTCTTGCCGCCACACACAGACCGTCGCGCAGAGCGTTTCGGTAACCGTTGTGCACGCCCCATGCCCGGAGGCCGGGGGACACGCGCTTGTGTCGGATACCGGAACGGGATAGGCACCGTATTGATCCGGTAGCGCAGGTTTGTAACCTGCGGATGCCACAGGCGGGAGAGAATCCCCCGGGCTACTAGGCACCGTAGAATTCCGGAATACCCGGTAGCGCAGGCCCTTCGACAGGCTCAGGACAGGTTTGCAACTTGCGGTCGGCGGAGGCGGGGGACAAGCCCCCGCGCTACGAGAGAGCATGTCACACGGGCGGGGGACAAGCCCCCGCGCTACTAGACACCATAAAATTCCGGAGTTCCCGGTAGCGCAGGCCCTTCGACAGAGCCTGTGCTGAGCCTGCCGAAGTGCTCAGGACAGGTTTGAAACCTGCGGACGGCGGAGGCGGGGGACAAGCCCCAAGGCTACTAGGCACCGTAAGATACCGGAGTTCCCGGTAGCGCAAGTTTGCAACCTGCGGATGGCGGAGGCGGGGGACAAGCCCCCGCGCTACGAGAGAGTATGTCACACGGGCGAGGGACAAGCCCCCGCGCTACATGCGAGCGGCGTGTAGACACGCGGGGAAGGTTCGGCGTGTACCGTGCCGCCCCGCGCTACATGCGAGCGGCGTGTAGCTTTGGCCCGTGTACACGGTTTCGGCTTCACATAACCCAACAATCACATGTTTGCACATCCAACTCACGAATGACACAGGCGCATGGCCGCAACTGACAACCCCGCTCAACGCTCACCTCTTTCGGAACACCGGTACCTCAAGCCGCTCATTCTCTTCCTGGCGATCTTCTTCCTCAACGCCACACTGGGCACGCCCGGACGCTCGCTTTTTCCCGTGTACGTCGAGAAAGTGCTCGGCGGATCGCCGATCCTGACCTCCACGCTCTTCTCGCTCCAAAACCTCGTGCGCATCGCCATTCTCTTCATTGGCGGCATGTTGGCGGACCGCGTTGGAGCGAAGTATCTCTTGCTGCTGGGAATGACGGCGGTGAGCATTGGCGGGCTCATGTTCATGGTGTCCGACACCCGTCTGCTCGTCTTCTTGGCAATCCTGTACGGCGCGCTTTTTACGTTGCGCACCACGTCTTCACGCGCCTATCTTGCCCTGGTAGCGCCGCTGGGGAGTATGGGCTTGATGGGGGCGCTCTACTTTGCCGGGCCGACAATTGGCAGCGCGCTGGGCAACGCGGCGGCAGGCCCAATTGCCGATCAGTTTAGCTTTCGCACGTTGGGCATCGGGATGCTGGTGGGGAATCTGCTGCTCGTGTTCTTCGGCGTGTTTTTCCTACCGCAAATCCGGTTGGAACAGGTGCAAACGCTGTCCGCCTGGGAGATGTTGCGCTCCTACCAGGTGTTGTGGCGGCGACCGCTCATATTGCGTCTCATTGGGATTCGGTTTCTGCCGACGTGGTGGCTTGGCACGAGTTCGGTGCTGCTTCCACTGCTCATTTTCCGCCTGACAGACTCGGTGACGGCGGTTGCCCTATATGCCACCGTCAGCGCGTTGGTTACGGGGTCCACCGGTCTTGTGGTTGGCTGGCTCTCCGATCGCATTGGCAGAGCTATTCCGGTAATAGCGAGCAGTCTCACGCTCGCCCTCGGCCCGTTTGGCTGCGCCCTGTTCGTGGACAATGCCCTGTTGCTCGCCGTATCGGCAATTTTCACGAGCCTGGGGGGTCAGTGGCTTGCCTCGCTGATGCCGTCGCTCGTGCGCGTATCGGGTGAGGGACAAGAGCAAGGGCGACTTACCGCCATCACCGAGGCGGCATGGACGTTCGGGAACCTCGGCGGCACCATGGCCGCGGGTATTCTCATCGGCCTATCTGCGCCGCTGCCCTTTGCGCTTGCCGGTGCGTTGAATTTCGGTACGGTGTTGCTGGCCTTGCAGGCGGCGCGCATCCTGCGGGACACAGATATTCTGCGGGCGCGCTAGCGTTGAAATTGCATGCTGCTTGACCGCTGAACGGCGGGCCCCGCTGCATATCCTCTCCCCCACCATTGCGTCCAAATCGGTGGCTTCTTTGTGCTTAAGTGGTTGACAAGTGGGCGCTTTAACTCAACAATGAGACTAAGAGGTGTTTCGTTCGTTGCATTGCTGCCGGTTGGCAGCCGTAGGTGGGAGGTCGAGTACACGGTGACAAGTTGGTGAGCAGGCACTCCTGCTCGATCTGCGTAGTGCCTGCGGCTCAAGCGACGTGTGCGCAATTCCCCGCCTCACAAGGAGGTAGCGATCATGGTAAACGCGCAAACGACGATGCGGCAAGGCTGGCTGGCGCGGGCGGTCTTATCCGGCTTTGTAGCCACTGTACTCATGATACTTGCTGCCGTAGTCGCGTACGGCATTGCCTTCGCGCTGGCGAGCATTGAGCCTTCCGCACAGGCTGGCGCCCAAACATACTCGGCCTGGTTCAAGGGCTTGACCGATAACATCTTGATTGAGTACACAACCGATGTGTTTTATGCCGCCATCGCGGTCCATCTGGCCATCGGCTTGGGTTTCGCCCTCATCTACGCGTACTTTGTCGAGCCGCGCATTCCCGGCCCGGACGTGGGCCGCGGACTGGCTTTTGCCTTCTTCCCGTGGGTGCTCTCGCTGGTGGTATTCCTGCCGTTGGTAGGCGTTGGCTTTCTGGGACTCGGCCTCAACGCGGGATTCCTGCCCATTCTCGGCAATTTGATTCTGCATATCGTCTACGGCGCTTCGCTCGGCTTGGTGTACGGCTCATTCGGCGATACCGTCGACGCGGAGAATCCCGACTACGATCAAGCTACCGTCACTGATACCGCAGCTATGGGCTCGTCAGAGCGCATGGCGGCGCGCGGCATTGTGGTCGGCATCGCCGGTGGCGCCGTGATCGGACTCGTAGCAGCAGCCATCGCCGGTATCAGCGGCTCGGCGGAGATGATGAATCTGCCGCTTGCGGCGTTCGTAGTGATCTCCGCGGTGATGGGCGGCACCGTAGGGGCGTTGATCGGCTCGCTGGTGGGTTTGGAGCAATCGACTGCCTGAGTGAGGGGCCGCACTTCTTTGTTCGGCCACTCCTCTAGCGTAATCTCCAAGAGTTCATTGTATTTGCGTTCGCGATAGACTCGTATTTCGACGACGTCGCCGGGCTTCTTGTGGGCGTCGACGTATCTGCTTAACTCATTGAGGTTGCGGACCGGTAGGTCATCGATACTGACAATAATGTCACCGTTTGCGCCGGTCTCAAACGTTTTGGTTTCATCACTTTCGATATTGAGTGTGGAACCCGGTAGGATGCTGTAGACGATGACGCCGAAATCTACGGGCAGACTGCAGTGCGCGGCGAGTTGCGGCGTAATGCTGGCGCCGTAGATGGCGAGCCAGGCGTGCTGCGGCGTTATGCCGGCGCGTAGATCAGGCAAGATAGCCTTAATGCGGTCAATGGGCAGCGCCAACGCGATACCGGCAAAGTTGGGAGATTGGATTGCCGTATTGATGCCTATGACCGCGCCCTGCCGGAGTTCAATCAGCGGCCCGCCGGAACTCCCGCGGTTGATTGCGGCGTCGGACTGGATCATGCCCGTAATGGTGCGACCGGCAAAGGCGTAGGGGCGGTTCAAGCCGCCCACAATCCCCGTAGTGAGGCTATTTTGATAGGCGAAGTATTGGCTGCCGATGGCAATGACTTGGTCCCCCACTTCCACGGCAGCGGAGGAGCCAAGGGGAGCGACGACGAGCTTACCCAGCAGCCCATCATTGGCTTTGAGCAAGGCGACGTCGGAACCCGGGTCGGTGCCTACGATCCTTGCCGTGCCTTGCGTCACTTCATCACTGAGCGTGATCTGAATACTCCTGGCATCTTTTATCACATGATAATTCGTGAGAATGTACCCGGCCTCATCGATCACGAAGCCTGATCCGGCCTCGCTATATGGCTGACCGATGCCGACGTTCCCTGACGCCGTTGAAATCCGCACGACGCTCCCCGTGAGGCGGTCAAACACCTCTTTTGCTCGGTTCTCGATCACCTCTACGACAACAGCCGTCGGCGCGGGCGGTGGTGTGGGCGCAATAGTGGGCACTGGAGTAGGCACGGGGCTCGGCTGGGCAGTAGGTTCGGCGGTGGGAGCGACAGTTGGTACGGCAGTGGGCGCAACGGTAGGCAAAGGAACGATCGGTTGGCGTTCTCCCGGCGCGACGGCGGTACGTGAGCTTGACGAGGCGCCGACGCCGGTCTCAACGGCGCTGGAACCATCCATGAGACGCAAGACACCGATCACCGTAAGCGTGGTACCGGCAGCCACGACGAGGAGCAAGGCGGCAATTGCGCCGGGGACCATGAGCCGACTCCGCCACGACCGTTTGCGGTCCTGCAGCGGGTCATAGGGCCTATACCCCACCGCTCCGCTCCTGCGGCAAGCGCGCGGTAAAGGTGCTGCCCGCTCCCGGCACACTCTCGACCTCCAGCGTACCGCCGTGCTGCACGATCACGTCGTGGGCGAACGGCAGTCCCAGGCCATGGCCGGGACTGGAATCGGCAGCGCGATAGAAACGGGTAAAGACGTGCGGCAATTCATCCGGCGCGATGCCGGCGCCGGTGTCGGCAATCGTAATCGTCGCGTCCGGCCCGGCGCAATGGAGCTCAACCGTTACTGTGCCGCCGGTGGGCGTACTGAAGCATGCGTTATCCACCAGCGCGGCCAGCGCGTTATGCAGGCTCCGGGCGTCGCCGCGCAAGCGAGGCGTGCAGGCCAGGTTGCGCGCGACCTTCAAGGAGTCCTTATGCTGTTCACGCCGCTCCTCGCAGATGGCAAAGAGCAGCGGCGCCAGGGCGACTTCTTCACTCTCTAGGTCCAACCCTTCCTGTGCTCCCACGTAGAGGGGGAGATGGTGCACCCAGCGCTCGAGCGCTTCTGTCTGCGCTTCCAGCCAGCCGACAACGTCGTCGTATGCTGAGATCCAACCGCGCGGGTCGGTCTGCAAGAAGCTCCGCACGGAATTCTCCTGCGCATCGGGTAGTTCCAGCGCGTTTGGATCGCGCGGTCGCAACTCCGTGCGCAGAAAGTCATTTAGGCCGCGTTGCTGCACGATGAGCCGCGCCAGTTGCTTCTGTACGTAGCCCGTACATTGGGTGCGAAACACCGACGCCTCGCCCGCGGATGCTTCGGCGAGCGCAACACGATCAAGTAAATTGTTGAGGCTCTGCACCAGCCAGTTTGGTTCTTGGAGATGTCCCCGCGACACGAGACGCTCGTTATCTTCGCCAAACGCCCGAATGCGCGCCGTGGCGCTCGCTACGTCCTCGATCGGTTTGGCGGAAATGTGCGCCAGCAGCAGGCCCACACCTACCGCGAGCAGCAGGCTGACGCCGGCGCCGGCGATGAGAACCAGACGAAGATGCGCCAGTGTCTGTTCAACCGGCGCCAGCGGACGGGATATTTGCAGGATTCCGTGCGCCTGAGCGGGCAATACAAGTGGTAATGAATAGATGCGGAACCGCGAGTCCGCGTACTCCACCGTTTCGTAGGCAAGAGACTGCGGCCATGCGCCGCTGGCGCTATAGACGCTCCCGTCAAGCGGCTGGGTAAGGTTACCGACCGAGCGGGCGAGCACACGGCCGTCCTGCGCAACGATGCGAAAGGCCGCGCCGGAAGGCGCTACCGCTTCAAAAGGTGTGGTGGAGACCGGTAGCGTACTGCCGACGAGCGGGGAATCGGCAGACGTGAGAAAGTAGTCGCTCAACTGCTGACCCTCCGCAGCCAAGCCCCGGTCAAGCTGCGAGTGCAGACTGAACGCGAGCACGACGTACGCTGCGAGACTCAGCAATATAAGGGCGACAGCAAGTATCGTCGTCGACACTACGGCAATGTACAGCCGCGTGGACATAACGCGCCTTCCTCAATTACTTTTCCTGATGCGCCGACGTGCGCCGCTAGGATTAAAGCTACCACAGTGCCAAGTAACAGGTAAGTAGCTGTGCGTGATTCTTCTGCGGCTCCACACCCTATGGGAGACCTTGCGAATCGCCGATGGGGACACCAAGTGAGGTGGGAAGGGTGGAGATTTCCCCTTACCCCGACCCTCTCCCTGGGAGCTTGTCTCAAAAGTGCATTGCTCATTGTAGACTTGCCCTTCGACAGGCTCAGGGCGAACGGAAGAGGCAAATTCCGTTCGTGTTGAGTGGGCTTCGCGAAGCCCTTGTAGAAGCACGACTTTGTTTATCTAGTCGACTCATGACACAGCCTCCCCAGGGAGAGGAAGTTTGTCTCTCGACTCCAATGGGGGTCATGCATCGGACTTCCAGTCCGATGCATGACCCTCTCCACTACGGGGGTCTTCGAAGGAATGGGAGAGATTTCACCTTTCGGACCCGATAGAGCTGCGGACTCCTGCGGAGGAGACTATGCCAACCGGAGTCCGAAAAGGCAGGCATGCTAGAATGTGAAAAATCACACGTACCCGTTCTTGAACCCCGCGCTGAGATTATCGCCTCTATGTCTTCCGCTGAAACCCCTCACGCCTCATCTCTCCGCCTGGATAGCAGGACGATGGACGCTATCTACGGTCCGGACGGTCTGCTCGTCGAGGCCGGATGGGAACACCGCGCCGGGCAGCAGGCGATGGCGTCCGCCATCAGTGCGGCGCTGGCGGATCGCCGTCATTTGGTGGTAGAAGCCGGCACCGGTGTGGGGAAGAGCCTCGCGTACCTCATACCGGCAGTCTTGGCCCGGCGCGCGGACCCGGACTGCGGCCCCATCGTCATTTCTACCGCAACCAAGGTGCTGCAAGACCAGCTCTTCTTCAAGGATGTGCCGGCTGTACAACAGCTCCTCGCCCCGTTTGGTATTACGTTCGACGCCATTGTTGCGAAGGGGCTGGGAAACTACGCCTGCAAGCTCAAGCTGGATGAAACGACGGGCAGCCTGCTACCGCCGGAGGGACTGGCGGGCATGATGGAGTGGCTGGGTGAGACGACCACCGGCGATGTAGACGAGCTCCGCTTCACGCTTTCCGCGGAGCTGCGCGAGCGCACCATTGCCACCGACACCGACTGCATTCGACGGAGCTGCCGCTTTTACAGAGACCGGTCATGCTGGTATTTTGCGATGCGCGAGCAGTTGAAGGAGGCGGACGTTGTCATCTGCAACCACGCGCTGCTCTGTCTCAGCACGCTGGCTGAGATTCTGCCCCAGCACGCCTTTCTTGTCATTGACGAGGCGCATCAGTTGGAGAACTTTGCCTATGCGGCGTTCACGGATACCCTGACGCCGCGCAGCATCTCCCGTCTCATCCCCGATGAGTCCGGTCTGGAGGGCCTGCGTGACGCGCTCCAGCGGGGAGTGGCAACGACGTGGGAGCAGTTTACGGCCTTGCTGCTGCAAAAGGGGCGGGGTGAATGGGGCAGCCGTCAAGTTGCGGTGCCGGAAACCCAGGAGTTTACCGCCGGACCGGTCACGAACGCGCTGAATCGCTACTACCAATTCCTCAAAGAGCGTCTGCCGCAGATGCCGAGCGAGGAGGAAGAAGCGAAGGTACAGAAGCGCATCGATCAGGTGGAATCGGTTGTCAACCGGATAGAACGCTTCTGTGCACCAACGCTGCAAGGGGAGCTGCGCTATGTGGAGGAGGGACGTAACAGCATCCAACTGCATCGCACGCCCATCGATGTATCGGAGCACCTTTCACGCGTCGTGCAGCGGACGCAAGCTACGGTGTACACGTCGGCGACGCTGGCCGTGGGCGGCAGCATGAAGTTCTTCGCATCGCGCGTAGGAGCCGGCGCTTCGCCCGCAGACGCAGGCGGGAGTGACTACCGTGAAGCCGTGTGCGAAAGCCCGTTTATCTTTGAAGAACAGGCGCTCATCTGGGCGCCGCGACCGCGCGAACTCTCCGAACCTCCCTCACGCTGGGAAGGAGATGCCGCGCGCGCCTACCTGGCGGCGTTGGTGGACCGCTTGGAGCGCTTGGTGGTTGCCTCCCAGGGACGCGCCTTTCTGCTCTTCACGAGCTACCGGGCGCTGGAGCACTGTTATCAGGAAATCTCGCGGCGCGTGGGTGACGACTTGCTGTGTTTGCGCCAGGGCGAGATGCCGCGGCGGGAACTGCTGCGGGTTTTTCAGGAAGACGGTAACGCGATACTCTGCGCCACCAAGTCCTTCTGGCAAGGCGTGGACGTGCCGGGCGAGGCGCTCTCGGTGGTCGCCATCGACCGGCTGCCGTTCTCAGCGCCGTCGCCGCTCTCTCAGGCCCGGCTGGATGCTGTGACCCAGGCCGGGGGCAACTGGTTCCGAGACTTGATGCTGCCGGAAGCCATCATCGACCTCAAGCAGGGCTTTGGCCGTCTCATTCGGAGCCCGGCAGACAGCGGCGTGATGGTGCTGCTGGACGCGCGCATTCATACGAAATTCTACGGCAAGACGATTCTCAATTCGCTGCCTCCGGCGCGTCGGGCCGGAGAATTCGCGGACGTGGAACAGTTCTTCCGGTAGCCTGGGAGACGCCCCCAAGCCTGCGGTATACACCGTTCGCCCCGAGCACTTCGACAGGCTCAGCACAGGCTCTGTCGAAGGGTGAACGACGGAGGGGTAAGAATGGCAGCCTGTACCTATCCTCAATTCCGTTCGTACGTCGACAAGCTCAGCACGAACGGGGAGGCAATTCACACGAACGGGGCATACACCGTTCGCCCTGAGCGGCGTCGAAGGGTGAACGGCTGTAATACGGGTAAACGGTTTCGACTACTCTATCGTGCCGTTCATGCTTCGACAGGCTCAGCACGAACGGCATAGACGACCCGTAGGCTGCTACTGCAATTCAGGCAGCGGCGGCATGTGGCGTTGCGCCCACGTAGCAATCTCTTGCGTCAGGAAGCGTTCCACGCCGAGGGCAACTTTACGTTCGCCAAGAAGCTGGCTGAACGCGCGCAGTTGAAGTTGGGAAAGGGCGTTGGGCGCCAGTGGCACGTCGTCGGCTCTCTCCAATACCTCGATGATGTGAAATCCGAACGGAGACTGTATCGCTTCGCTACGCTGTCCCGGCTCTAGCTCGAAGGCCGCTTGCTCGAACGTAGGTGTCATAACGCCTCTCGGGAACCACCCCAAATCGCCGCCGGAGTCCTTCGTGCCGGGATCAAGCGACATCTCGGCCGCAAGCTCGGCAAAGTCCTCACCGGCCTCCAAGCGCTCTATGGCAAGGGCAGCATCTTCCTCATTCGTCACAAGAATGTGACGGGCGTAAACTTGTGCACTGCTCGTGGGCACGGCGGCAATGGCCTCCCGCTCCAAGCGTTGACGCCACCAGGCGTCTTGCACGCGCTCCTCAAAGACGTCACGCGACATGCCCGTACCGGCAAGATAGGCTTCCACACGGTCCTCGAGCGTAGGCACCGGCGTGGGAACCTCAGGTGTGGGTGTTACCGGCGCCGCCGTAGGCGACGGGGTTGGTGGCAGTGGCGTGGCGGTGGCTGTGGGCGTGCTCGCGAGCGCTGCCCGCAGCAACAGTTCGTCTGACTGCCGAATCTCATCTTCACCGGGGATCGGCGTTGGTTCAGGCAAAGGCGGTGGAATTAGTGCGAGAATGCGGCTGCGCAATTGCGCTCCGCCTAGCTCGTCGAGGTAGGCGGCGGTGGCTTCCTCGCGCTCAGTTTCCGTGTACGTATACCCGCGCTCAGCGGCTTCCAGGCGTATGATGATGGCCTCGATCATCTGTTCCAGAGTGAAGCTGGGCAGGTATTGCAAGCGTTGCTCTTGCTGAGACAAGAGCCTGGATGCCGCATTGCTAATCGCGGTGGGATCGGCTCCTTCTTCGCCCACGAGTTGCGGCAAAATCTGTTGCACCTGCCGTGTGAAGTAGACGTAATGCGCGAGTTCCGTGCCCAGTTCAGTGGAAAAGTCACTGGCGTTGATACTCGTAGCGCCGATGCGTGCCACTGTAGCCCGTGCTTGCAGGACATACTCGTTGAGGTATGCGTAAAGCAGAATTAAGGCGATAAGCGCGGCAACGAATCCGGCGCCGGCCATTATCGCCCGCCTCCTTAGGGTATCCTTCTCTCGCCGCGAGAGGTGGGCGCCCCAACCAAAGATTATCGGTTGCCCCTCTTCCGCCGGATGCTCTAGAGGACGGGCAATGATGCGCTGGGAGCGTCGATGCGCTGAACTGGACTTTCTTCGTGGCATAGAGAGACCTTCGCGTTGGATAACCTATTCGGGACTAAGCGGAGTGAACGAGATCGTGCGCCGTTTCAGTCTTGCGACGTCCGCCGCATAGAATCGGGCTTTAGCGTTTCACGCGGAACGACCGCGCCGCCGGGAACGAAGTCTACCTGAGACGCACAGCGGCGTGTCTCGGCCCGGCCAGTAAGGCGTACGTCGCAATCCTGACAAAGAAGGGCGCGACAGAACTCCGCATACTGCGGCGCGCGGCTCCGCACGTGCGCTTGGGCGTCGCTGGAGCGGACCCGTTACCGCGTGCGCGTGTGCTCCGGCGTGTACGGCAGCAGCGCTATCGTGCGTGCCCGCTTTATGGCAACAGAGAGCCGGCGCTGGTGTTTCTGGCACGTGCCGCTCTGGCGGTGCCCAATGATCTTTTCGCGATCATCCAGGTAGTTCCACAGGAGATCGACGTTCTTAAAGTCAATGACTTTGATGGCGTTGCCGCAGAAATAGCACGAGCGCCGGCGGCGTGGACCTCGTCCGCCCGGCCCTCGCCGGCGCGGCGGGCCGTATCGACCACCGCCACCGCCTCCGCCACCACCACCGAAACGACCGCCGCCACCTCCTCCGCCGCCGCCGCCACCACCGAACCGTCCCGGCGGCCTGCCTTGTGAATCTCGACTATCTCGATCAAGCATCAGTAATCCCCAATCCACAATCTATACTTTGAAATCGGATACGTAGCATTGAATTCCTTTAGAAGGGAAGATCATCCGGATTGATGGTCTCTTCCGCTTCTGCGGGTGCGCCGGCTTCTTCCATTGATTCGCCGGACATCCCCTGATCGCGCCGCGAGCCGAGCATCTGCATCTCGAATGCGGTAACGGCCAAGTTGGCGCGCTCCTGTCCGTCCTGGCCGGTGTAGGTATCTAGTCGCACGCGTCCCTCGATGTAGACCTGCCGGCCCTTCGCAAGGTAATTCGCGCAGGTCTCCGCAAGCTTATTCCAGGCGGTCACGCGAAACCAGTCGGTCTCTTCCTGTTGTTCACCGTCGCGACCGCTCCAACGGCGGCTAACCGCCAGTGAAAAGTTGCAAACCGGCGTACCGCTCGCCGTATATCTCAGTTCAGGATCGCGCCCGAGATGGCCGATGAGCATGACTTTATTCAGGCCGGCCATGACTACGCTTCCTCCCTTTCTGCTTCCGCTGCGGCTGCGGGTTCCGGCTCCCGGTCCGGCGTGAGCGGCGGGAGACCCTCCGCGCGCACGGTGAGATAACGGAGTACGGGTTCCGAGATTAGGAAGAGACTCTCAAGATCGCTCACAAGCGACGGGGAGTCGGCCTGGAAGTGCCAGAGTACGTAGTGGCCGTCGTTGAGGTGCTTGATCGGATACGCGAGACGCTTCCGCCCCCATGTCTGCTGCGCAATGATCTCACCGCCGTGATCGGTGATGGTGGAGACAATGCGACCGGTGAGCGTCGCGAGGGTGTCGGGGTCGATTTCCGGGTGGAAGATGACGACGAGTTCGTATGGGCGCATAGAGGTATTTCCTTCCTCTGGGTTTGCCTCCGGTCGAGTGCCTTGGCTGGATGAACTCCATCGCCAGCCTGCATCTGCCGGAAGCAGAAAGGTATTATTGTGGTGCCGAGGACCGGAGTCGAACCGGCACGAGCGTTAAAGCTCCTGGGAGTTTAAGTCCCATGCGTCTTCCATTTCGCCACCTCGGCTCGATAGACGCATTCTGCAACTAGTGCAGACGCATTCTGCAGTTCCTGCAGACGCCTTATCTACAGCGGGCGTTCGCGCCTCACTCCCAAGCAGGGACGCAGGTCCTTGACTACCTTTTCACATTATATGTTGCTCAGTAACCGCCCTGCAACCGGGGCCGTGCGGCGTGCTGCACCTCGATTACCGTTCCTGCAGGTGTCAGGGAGTCTTGCACAAGTGTCAGTCTTGTCATACGGAGCAATGCTTCAGGAGACTCGGCTTGCCGGTAGAGGGAGATCCACAGTTCAGTCATTCATAGCTATATGCCTGTCATTCCTGTAAATGTCAGGTTATTCGTTGACAGACTTGGTAGAAGAAACATGGGAGCAAGGCTCTGTGCTTGCCTGAATGCATGTCATTCCGAACGGAGCGCAGCGGAGTGAGGAATCTAGAGTGCTGAGACCGTGAAAGTGCGTTGAGCAGGGACTCTAGATTCCTCGCTCCGCTCGGAATGACAAGGCCTTGTAGCACTTTCTACGGGAAAGCGAATTCTGTCAACGAATTACTCAACACTTACAATTCCGAGCGCAGCGAGGAATGACAACAAGCGCTATTGAGCCCTTGCCGATAGCGCTAGCGAGGAGGCAGTGCGCTAGAGCTGCACCTGTACGCGCACGAGTTGGGCGTATGTGCCGTCCGAACCCACGAGTGCGTCGTGGGTGCCCTTTTGGGCAACGCGCCCGTCATCCAGCACGATGATGTTGTCCGCATCCCGCACGGTTGAGAGGCGGTGCGCGATCACGAGCGTGGTGCGGTCCCGCATGAGCTCGGCGATCGCCGCGCGCACTTCCCGCTCGTTTTCCGTATCCAGGTGGGACGTGGCTTCGTCCAGGATCAAGATAGGCGCTTGCTTAAGCAGGGCACGCGCAATCGCCAGCCGCTGGCGCTGCCCACCCGATATAGACGTCCCGCGTTCGCCGACAACTGAGTCATAGCCGCGCGGGAATGTCTGGATAAATTCGTCCGCGCTTGCCATCTTGGCCGCTTTCTCGATTTCTTCATCGGTGGCATCGGGCCGCGCGAGGCGCAGGTTCTCGCGAATACTCATATTGAAGAGGTAGATGTCCTGGGAGACGAGCGAGATGCGGTTGCGCAAGTCATCGAGGGTGAAGTCTCGCAGGTCGTGACCGCCGAACGTAATCCGTCCCTGTTGCGGGTCCCAGAAGCGCATGAGCAGGTGCGCCACGGTGGTCTTGCCTGCCCCGGAGGGACCTACCAAGGCGACGGTCTGGCCGGCTTCGATCGCGAACGACACCCCGCTCAATGCCTGGGGTTCACCCGGGCCGTAGTTGAATGAAACGTCCGCAAACTCCACAGCGGGCGCGGCAGCCGTAGCCGGTGTGACGGCGTGCCCGTCGTCTACCGGCATCGGCTCGTCCTGCACGGCAAAGACGCGCCGGCCGGAGCCGAAGGCGTTCGCGAGTTCCTTGACAATGCGGGCAATTTCGGCCACCGGCGTAAAGCAGGTCAGTGCGAGCATCGTTGCTACCGGCAGCGCCGCCGCTGTCAGCAGCCCTTCGTTGACGAGATACGCACCCAGCATAAGCACGACAAGCGCGCCGACCGCTTGGATGCCTTCGATAACGCCTTGCTGGAAACCCAGTTGTTTGCCGTAGCGCACCTGCAGTCCGGTGAGTGCCTCACTCTTGTCGTGGATTTCCTGCAAGCGGCGACCGTCTTGCGAAAAGACGACAACCTCGCGCAGCCCCTGCACGCTGTCCGCCATGTGCGCGTTCACCTCGCCAAGCTCGGTGCGCAAGCGATTGCCCAGCCGATCGGTATGCCGACCAATGTAGTGGGGGCTCAGTGCAACCAAAATGAGGAAGGGCACCAGCGACAGGGCGAGCAGCCACGACATATTGAGCAAGAAGACGAGCGCCACGAGCGGCACCATAATGGCTACCAGAATCGGTCCGGCGGCATGGGCAAAGAACGACTCGACGGTCTCGATATCCGAGGTGACGATGCTTGTGAGGTCCCCGCTGCGGCGGCTATACATATAGGCGGGCGCGAGGCGGTCGAGCGTGTCAAAGAGCTTGACGCGCATGTCGGCCAGGATGCGGTACGCCATGTCATGCGAAATCCAGGCCTCGATCCACGTAAAAAGCGCCACCGTGAAGGCCAGCGCGAGCACAATTGGAATGAGGTAACCTATGCCGCCCCCTGTAGCCACCTGGCCCGCGAGCATGGCACTGGCTACTCCGAGCGCAATGGTAGCTCCGGCCTTGACCAATCCGCTGCCCACGGTCACGGCGAACTCCAACCATTCCGGGCGAATAAGCCGCATCAGGCGGCTGCTCGTTTCCCAGGCGCCAAGCATCACCGGCTCGATGGGCTTCGCATGCTCGGCGCTGCGCAGAAAGTGGCCGTCGCTATTGGCTTGGTCGTCAGGCTCCGGCCTATCGCTGCCGTCCGCAGTGGCGACGGCTGCCGGGGTATCCCCATTCGTCACTGCCGTTGAGAACCCGGCAACGTCGCTCTCACTCTCATGGCCGGCCGGCAGCCGCGATTGTGCCGCCACGAGCCGTGCATAGACGCCGTCATAGGCCATTAGGTCTTTGTGGGAGCCGCGTTCGACGCACGCGCCTTGATCCAGCACGATGATCTGGTCGGCGCCGGCTACAGTGGAAAGACGATGGGCGATGACAATTGTCGTCCGATTCCGCATGAGTCGTTCCAACGCCTCTTGGATTGCCGCTTCATTGCCACTATCCACGTGGGAAGTGGCCTCATCCAGGATGAGAATGGGCGCGTCCTTGAGAATGGCCCGCGCAATTGCCAGGCGCTGCCGTTGGCCGCCGGAGAGTTTCTGTCCCCGTTCGCCAATGATCGTGTTGTACCCGTCGAGGAGTCTCGGGATGAACTCGTGGGCATTCGCCGCTTGCGCCGCTGCCAGCACCTCCGCGTCGGATGCTTCGGGACGGGCAAGCCGGATATTCTCCAGCACCGTGCCGTGGAAGAGATAGGTGTCTTGGGCGACGATTGACACCTGCTGCCGCAATGAGTGCAGCGGGATGTCCCGGATATCGTGACCGCCTAGGCGAATGCGGCCTTCCTGGGGATCGAAGAAGCGCAAGAGCAGGTTTGTCACTGTGGTCTTGCCGGCGCCGGACGGCCCAACGATGCCAAGAGTGGTGCCGGCCGGCACAGTAAAGGAGACGTCTTGCAGGGCCGGACGGTCGCCACGCTCGTATGTGAAAGCTACGCGCTCGAAGTCCACGCGAGGCTCAATTGGCCCATCATGCACTGCGGTTGTGGCGCTGCTGCCGTCTGTACGGTCACGGTCGGCGGCATCCGCGACTTCCGGCTCCTCATCGAGAAGCGATAGCATGCCAATGGCCGAAGAGGTGCCAAGCAGACCGGTGTGGTAAAGCTGGTTGAGTTCGCGCAAGGGACGGAAGATTTCGATTCCCAGGAAGAGCACGATCATGAGGGGCGTCAAGTCGAGCGTGCCTTGATCAACGCGAATTGCGCCCCAGGCAAGCACCGTCGCCGCGCCCAGACTCATGAAGAGCATGCTCACGCCGCCGGAGGCGATGTTGATGCCAAGTACCTTCATGGTCTGCGTCGAAAGCGCACGCGCGCGGTCGGCGAGCATGCGCCCCCACTCCGTGCTGCGGCCAAAGATTTTTAAGGTAGCGAGACCCTGAATGGCGTCGATGAAGTCCGCGCTCAACTCCCGGTTCGCTTGCCAGCGTCCGCGGCTGGCGCGATACGTGGCGCGGCGGAAGAACGTAGGCGCAAGGTAGGTAAGCACAGCAAAGAGCAGATATATAAGTGCTGATTGCCAGTCGAGGATCGTCATGAAGGTGAGAATGCCGACCGGCGCAATACCGGCTACGACAAGCTGCGGCAGGTAGCGACCGAAGAACGTCTCAAGTTGCTCTACGGAGTCTACGGCCTTTACCACTACCTCACCGGTGCGCTGCTTCTGCGTGAAGCCCGGACCGAGACGCAGCAAGTGGGTGTAGAGGGCAGTGCGGAGCTTGACTTTCATCTTGGCCGCCGTCTCGTGGGCGATGAATTGCTGCGCCATCGTGAAGACGATGCGCAGCATGGGCAATGCGAGCACCCCGAGCAGTATCAGGAGAATTTCCATGAACGGTTGCTGTTCGAAGACCATCGCCACAGCAGTGCCGGAGAGAGACAGCCGCGCCACACCGGTGGTAACGGCGCCTAAGCCGAAGAGAGCTGCCAAGGCAATCCGACTACGAGAGCCTTTGGTGAGGCTGGCGAGCCGCCAACTTGTGCTGAGGGAATCTGCTTTCTGCGCTGTCGCCATGCCCTGCCTCAATCAAGATTTCGCGTGTGCGTTTATATTGCGAAGAATTCCTAATAATGGATACACACTATACCACGATTTACAAATCCACACAAGGAAACAGCGTGGTGGATTCAGGCCTCTTTTGCGTTGCCTCACGGTCGTAGGAGGGGTGCCGGAAGCGTCTTCTTCCATAGAGTGGGGACCTCTGCAGAATCCGCGCCGGCAAGGCAGGAAGACCCCTCACCACCGTATCACGCACGGGGCAGGCTCTAACCCTCTCCCCAGGGAGAGGGGACTGTGCGATCCAGAGAGTGAGCTGTGTGATCCAGAGAGGGAACCCACACAAGAATCTCCCAAAAGGGACTTTACACGGCTTCTGCCAGGGGCGCTATGGATTACTCCCACTCTCCAGGGAGACGGAAGCATACGATCCAGAGAGGGGACTCGCACAAAAATCGCCCTGTGGGGGCTCTGCACAGTCTCCTCCATTGCTATAGATTGCTCCCTCTCCCTGGGGAGACTTTTGCACAACCCTACTTTCAAGCAGGGGCACTCCCTCTCCTGGGGGAGAGGGTTTGGGGTGAGGGGGTCTTTTTATGCAATGGCCCTTTACGCTGTGCAGTGTCAAGACGTATCAGGGCAGATTCGGTGTGCATGTGGATAGCTTTCAGGAGATTCACCCTCACCCCCGTATCACGTACGGGGCAGGCTCTAGCCCTCTCCCGTCGAGGGAGAGGGAACGCTCTCGTTTCCCCTTAGGTTTCGCAAAGGTCTCTTGGGGGAGACGCCTGGGCAGAGTGGATCGTGCTCAAGTCAAGCTTGGAAATCACCTCAGTTTTGACCGCGCTCGCTAAGCAACGTATCATCAAACGAGTGCAAGCGTAGGCTGACGGTGAGCTATGGACGTAACCGATCTCCCAACAGTTCCGAATCACTTCCGCTACTGCCCGCGGTGCGGCGAGTCGATGTCGCTGCGGCCGGAAGGCGGGCGTCAACGCGCAAGTTGCCAGGCGTGCGGCTTCATCCATTTCAGCACATTCTCACTCGGCGTGGGCGGCATTGTAGTGCGTGACAATAAAGTGCTGTTCATCCGGCGCGGACAAGACCCGGGCAAGGGGCGTTGGACCATTCCGGGCGGCTACGTAGAACAGGACGAACCTTTTGAAGAAGCGGTGGTGCGCGAGGTGTGGGAAGAAACCGGCGTCCGCAGCGAAGTCTTGGGCTTATTGGCGGCCCGCAACAGTCTCCACGAGCGCGATAGCAACGTGTACATCGTCTTCACGCTCAGAGACCTCGGCGGCGGCCCGCAGTGCGACGGCGTGGAGGTAGATCGCGCTGAATTCTTGGCACACCATGAATATGAAGCCTTGCGGGAGCTTGCGCCTGTCAGCAAATACTTCGCGCAAATGGCGCTGGAAACCCCAGACGCGCCGCTGACTGCCTCTTCATTCGCGGGCCAGACCAGCGGCTACGCGTATTCCATGTTTGACATTGCCGGATTCAATCCCCACGCGCTGGACTTAGACTGAGCCGCTTGCGGCGTAAGCGCAGTCGTGCGCGGTGCCCCACTCGCCCTTGTTTCGTATCAAGGGATTCTGCCACTAGATGTCAATGTGCACCGACCGCCGGTGTAGCGGGCCATAGTCCGGGCGAGCCTTGACGGCGTACCGCACCGTCTTTCCCTGTCATCGTCAGGTGCCAAGCCTGGCGGCATACAATGCGCGACAATCCTGATGACTGCGCCCTGGAACTGGGCTATGCGGAAGTGGCGGGTGCGATTGTGCCATGGGCGAAGGGTCCACGTTCGCGACTGGGGCGATTACCTCAGCGCCATCACTTGACTCTCGTCGAGCGTGGCAAGGTGCTCTGCCAACGCGGGAGAGAACTCTTTGACGTATTGCAAGTCGAAGACCTGCGCGAGATGATGCGCGATGCGCTCGCGAATGAGCGCCATGTCCGCCTTCCCAGTTTCCCGCGCAACAGTCGACCCCTGTGAAACAGACGACTCCTGTGCAACAGACGTCATCGTGACCGTTGGCATGCCGCACGGCACAATGTGGGAAAAATAGCTGAGGTCGGTGGTGACGTTCAGGGCGAAGCCGTGGCTGCTGATCCAGCGGCTGAAGCGCACGCCGATGGAGGCAATCTTGCGGTCGTCCACCCACACGCCGGTCTTCTGCGCGACGCGCTGCGCCGGAATGCCGATTTCCCGCAGCGTGTTGATAAGCGCCTCTTCGAGGTTGCGCAGATAGCTGTGGACTGCACGGCCCCGTGGCCGCAGATCGAGAATGGGATACCCCACCAGTTGCCCCGGCCCGTGATACGTCGCCAAACCGCCGCGATCTACCTCTACCACGGTCGCACCCAGCGTATGAAGGTGCTCCGGCGTGGCGAGCACCTCGCTGTCATCTCCCCTGCGACCGATGGTGTAGGTGTGGGGATGCTCCAGCAACAGCACAACGTCGGGGATCACGTCCGCCTGCCGTGCCGCAACCAACCGACGCTGCAATTCCCAGGCCTCGTGATACGGCACGGAGCCCAGGTCTACCAAAGCGCAATCATACCGCTGCCGTGTGCTCACAACTCCTCTTGCTCCAAGGCGTCAATCAGCTTGGGCAAGTCAACAGTCACCGTCTGCCAAACAACGTCTTCGTCTATTTTGAAGTACTCGTGTACGAGTAGGTTGCGCATGCCAACTATATCTCGCCAAGGGACATCTGGATACTCCTGTCGGGATTCCGGCGAAACTTGCCGTGCGGCTTCTCCTACAACTCGCAGACACGCCATCAAAGCATGCGCCAACATACGATTTAACTCTAGGTCTGCACGTGTCTTGCCTTCCGCAAACGATCGTGCCTCCTGGGCTGCTTCCAGCATGTGCGTCAGTCGCGCGCGATCATCGGAATCCATAGACTGGAAATGCCGATTCTACAACTTCATCGCGAAAATACGGGGAGAGGCCGTTTGGAGTGCGAATATCCACCTCCCGGCCACCCAACAACGCCGAAAGTTCCCGCGCTATTCTGGCCAACGTGAAGTAGCCCGGGGTCTTACCGGATTCGAACTCCACCAGCACGTCAACATCGCTCTCGGGCGAAAAGTCTTCGCACAACACCGAGCCAAAGAGCGCCAGCGTGCGGATGTGGTACCGCTGACAGACTACGGCGGTTTGCTCCCGGGGTACCGGAATTTGCGGGGCGGGCTGTAGTTGCTTTGCCAAGCCGCTTATCCTATTCCATCAATGATACCGCTCGATACGCGACAGGATGCAATCATCTGCAATGAGCGTTCCCTGCCTGCCGGAGTAGTGCCAATTGGCATGGCAAGACACTGCTCTCATTCATTATGGCACGGGAAAAGCCAGAGCGGGACAATGAGTGCTGGGATTAGACACTCCAATCACGCATGACTGCATGCGCTTTGGCTCGAGCCCTGTGGTGCGCCGTTTAGTTTACGGAGCGGGCTTGCGTCCGACGGCAATCAGGCGCTCAGCCTCCCGATCATAGGCCGAGCCATCCATACTGCCGTAGAGCCGCACGTCGCGAAAGCCGGCGGCAATGAAGCGGTCCTTGAGCTCTTGGCCGGAGTAAACCGTATGGTCGATGGTGAAGACGCGCACGGCATCGCCTTTGATAATTGTCCATTCCATGCGGACTCGCGTCCAGTCGTCGTAAACTTCGCGGCGATCAATTACCACGGTGCCATCCTGGTGCTTTCGAGAACGTGTCGGCTCGAAATCGCGCGCCAGCAGTTCCTTGCCCACCACGTCCATGACCAGTACTCCGCCCGGTCGCAGGCTCGTGTGGATGTTCCGCAGCACCGTTGCATCCTCGGTCTTGTCGTCAAAGTAGCCGAACGACGTGAACATGCTGAGGGCCAGATCGAAAGCCCCCGGGCGCACGAACGTGCGCATGTCGTCGTGGACCCACTCGACTTGGACGTCTTCTGCAGCCGCCCGTTCCTGCGCTTTCGCGAGGAAGAACGCCGTCCTATCCACGCCGGTTACGTGCAAACCGCGCCGGGCCAGAGGCACGGCAAAGCGACCCGGCCCGCAGCAAAGGTCGAGGACCGCCTGCGGTTCCCCGCCAACGAGGCGCAGCAGCGGCTCGACCTCCTCCTCAGCGGCGGCGATCCGCGACGGCGGGAACATGAAGTCGTACGTATCTATCCACAGGGACTCATCCTCGAACCACTGGGTCCTGCTGCTCTCTTGGCTTCTCTTCATTGGCATCGTCCTTGGAGACCGCGGCCGCTCTTGAACTCAAACCCGGCACAGTTCATGCCATCGCATCCGCGCGCAATCTGTCCCACACGTCAAACGAAGCGGGACTCCTGCAAATGAGAGTATCACCTTGCATGCAAGAGCGGGGGGCAAGCCCCCGCGCTACCAAGAAGAGCGATGGACAGGCCATGCGCTACCGACAAGAGCGGGGGACAAGCCCCCGCGCTACGAAGAGGGAAGCGGAGCGCAATCCGTCAACACTTACAGGAATGACACGTAGCTGCGCTCGGAATGACAGGTAGGAAAGTTTTCGTTGAAGGGTGGCCTACTCTGCCTTGTCGTGCAGCGTTTCCACTTGGTCGCGGGCGTGGTAGGAGGAGCGGACGAGAGGGCCGGATTCGACGTGGCGGATGCCGAGGGACTCGCCAATCTCTTTGAGTTCGACAAATTCTTCGGGGCGGTAGTAGCGTTCCAGCTTCTGGTGCTTTTTGGAGGGGCGCAGATATTGGCCGATGGTGAAGATGTCCACGCCGGTCTCGGCCATGTCGGTGAGCGTTTGGAGGATTTCGTCCCAGGTCTCGCCCAGGCCGAGCATCATGCCGGACTTCGTGAGGATCTCGGGGTCGAGTTGCTTAGAAGTGCGGAGCACCCAGTGGCTGCGCTCGTAGCGGGCCTTGGGGCGCACGCGGCGTTGCAGGCGGGGCACGGTTTCCACATTGTGGTTCAGGATTTCCGGCTTGGCGGCTATTACTTCCTGCAACGAATCGTGCCTGCCGCCCAGATCGGGGATGAGCACCTCGATGGAGCAGTCCTCGTTGAGTTCGCGCACCTTGCGGATGGTCTCGGCAAAGATCTGCGCGCCGCCGTCTGCCAGGTCGTCGCGGGCCACGGACGTAATCACAGCGTGGCGCAGGCCCATCTGCTTCACGGCCCAGGCCACGCGGATGGGCTCGATCTTGTCGAGACCGGCGGGACGCCCGCTCTTTACCGCGCAGAAGCTACACGCGCGCGTGCACGTATCGCCCAGGATCATGAACGTGGCCGTGCGGGAGTTCCAGCACTCGCTGATATTTGGGCACCGCGCCTCTTCGCAGACCGTATGCAGGTCCATGCCCCGCATGATCTGCTTGAGTTCGCGGTACTGCTCGCCCTCTTTCCAGCGGACGCGAATCCATTCCGGTTTTCGTTCCAGTGTCGTAGCCATGTGGCGAAAACTCTACACGTGTCGTGATGCGCTTCTACGGAAACTCACCCTCAGAATAGCACGTTCGCAGTACGTATTCCCACCGACGCCAATGCACTGCTCCGGCATGTTCTGTGGTGCAACCGGAGTGCCATGAACTTACAGCATTCCCTCACGTTGCGGCCGCGCCACGAAAATCATCTTCTCCTCGCTGCCCGTAAAGGGATCGGCCTCATAGGTGCCGAAGACATTCTCGATGGCAAAGTTGCACTGGGCCAGCCGTGCCTCGATCTCATAGCGGTAGGAGTAGCGCATGGGAAAGGTAGTTGTCACCCGGCGAATGCTGCCGTCGGTGTGCAAGCAGTCATAGAGATAGGTCGTTTGCACCACCTGCGTCTCGCGGTCCACCTCCCATACTTCAAACTGCTGGATTGGCGCGCCGGTTTGCGGGTCTGCCAAGACGTTGCGCAGGGTGACCATGCGATCGCGTTCGTCGTACTCCTGCGTAAGCGGATTGAAGAGATCGACAATCAGCAAACCTTCCGGGTGAAGCAAGCGGTGGGCGGCGGCGAGCGCTTGGGTCTGTCGCAGTGGCGTTGCAAGGTGGGCAAACGCGTTGAGCGCGGAGAAAACCAGGCGCGCTCGCGGGGCAATGGCCGCAGACTCCATTGGTTGATGCACAAGCTGGTATTGGTCTCCGGGAATCCCAAGTGCCTGAAATCGTTCCCCCGCTCGTGCCAGCATAGCCTGCGAGGAGTCTAGGCCGATCACCGCATAGCCTTGCTGCGCTAACGGCGCGAGAGCGCGGGCCGACCCGCAGCCAAGCTCGACGATCGGGCCCCCGGTACGTGCGGCGAAGCTCTGCCAGAATGCGCTGTCCTCATTCCAGTCGTCGTATTCCAGATCGTAGAGCCGGGCGAGGTCATCTGATTCAAGCATAATACCCGCTTACGAGGTCTTCTCGTGAATTTACTTGCGTGCCAAGAAGAGCGACTCGACGACAGCCGCAAGCACGGCAATGAGGATGAACATCGTCACGTTCCAGCTTCCCACGAGCATGAGGCTCAAGTTGGCCACAATGATGCTCGCCAGCAGAAACGAGTGACCGGCAACCAGTACCGGATTGCCCTGCTGTAACCGCGACGGCGCAAAGCGCGAAAATACGCGGTGCATGACAGGCAAGCTTGTGACGAAGGTGGTGACGAAGACACTGATAACGAAGATCAAGCGGCTACTGCTTTGAGCCGGATCTTGGGTAACCATCACCCAGAGCAGTGTAAGCCAGCTTGCAGCAATAAGGGCTATGATAACTAACGACGACACCAGCCAAGCGGGCATGAGCCGGCGCAGCGAGAACGACCGTACCGAAGCGGGTATGCGCCGTTGCCGAGGACGCCGGGCCGGTGCCGCGGGAGTCGACCAGTTTGTGATCTTCGCGCCGGGACTCTTATTGGTAGTAAGAATAGACTCGAGACGAGGCGTTTTCAACGCAGCAGATGCTGGGGAGTACTGCTTGCGAAGGCCCACGCGCCGCGACTGAGGCTGCTTTGGCGGGGACGCCATACGAATCCTTACACTCGGGGAGGGCCATGGCAATGAGTGAGTTCATGCTACCATATCGCCTTGCACCCAGCAAGAGATTTGGGCACGGGTTCACGGCAATGCGGGGTGTGGGTCTTGCGCTCAGTTCGGCCGGTCGCGAGCTCAGAAGCATCACTTTTTGCACAACAACCTGTCAATGATACGAGTAGGGCGAACGGGTCACGCACACGCTCTCCCGCATGACAATTGTATAGTTTCGGCGCTCTCGTCGGTGGAGCACGGTCACGCCAGAGCCGCAGCGGCAAGAGCAATTGCGAAACTCGGGCATTCCCGGCCGGATGCGCAAGTGCTCGCCAACGCCAAGCGACCCAATTGACATTCGCGTTGCTCGTGACGGATAATGGTATGTCCGACTGGATATGACTCTGTTGGGGAAAGGGATAGACGTGGAGCAGCCCGTATCGAACTTGTGGCTCGCTGAGGAAATCTTCAATCTAGGCGGCGTGCGCTTTGGTGACTATACCCTTGGCCGCACAACGGTGCATTCACCAATCTATATCGACCCCCGGGTCTTGGTGAGCAATCCGCATTCGCTGCGCGCCGCAGCGCAGCTCATTGCCCAGGAGACAAGCTCCGGCCAAGCCATGCGGCATCCCAAGATCCATCCCTTCACCCTCGTGGCGGGTGTCCCTTTCGGCGGACTGCACTTGGCTACCGCCTTCTCTCTGGCCACGAATATTCCCATGATCTACGCGCGCAGCGAGAGCGGGCAGCACCGGATTGAAGGGCGCTATGACGCTGGCGAGACCGTACTCATCATTGACGACCTGATTACGTCCGGCGGCAGTATTCTGGAGACCGCCGCGGTCTTGGAAGAAGCCGGGCTTGTCGTGCGCGATGCCATCGTCCTCGTCGACCGCGATCAAGGCGGCGAAGCGCGGCTCAAGCGACACGGCTACAATCTCTACCCCATCCTGCGCCTTGAAGTCATGCTCAACCTCTACATGTCCAAGCAGCTCATCACGGAAGACCAGTACCGCCGCAGCCTTGAGTACATCCGCACGCACCGCACACCGGAAGCGCTCGAGGATTCTGCTCTTTAGTGATGGAGCGAACACACAGTTCAAACTCATCCACAGTGTCTGCTGAACCTCAAACGGAAGACTTCCGCGCCAAAATCCGCGGTGCGGTGAACCGGGAAGACACCTTCCTGCAATTGACCGCAAGCGGCAAGGCGCGCGGCGGCGTGCCGCCGTGGCAAAAGGTAACGGTGCGTCCGGTCGCCGTCAAAGGCGAACGCTGTTTGCAGTTCACCTACTTCGACGGCAGGAAGGCGTTGACCAAGAACTGCGCCAGCGCCGCCAGCGATGCCGAGCTAACTGAGGTCCTCGCTGCGCCTTTCAGTCAATTTCACGTGCAAGCCACGACCGGCGATCTCCACGTGCGTCTCACCAAGAAAGGCAAGGCGCTTATCTCACAAGGCAAGCCATCACGCCAACAGACCCAGCCCGATCTGGCCCATAACCGCACAAAGCAGCATCCGTTGCCTGTAGGGAAGCCGGATACGTTCTTATGGACAACCGGCGTAACCGACCGCGCGGGCAACGTTCGTCCCGCGATGCGCGGCAAGTTTCGGCAAGTCAATGCATTCCTGGAACTCTTCAGTCATGTTCTGCCGGCGGCGGACGAGTCCGGACGGCCCCTCACCATCATCGACTGTGGTTGCGGCAGCGCCTACCTCACTTTTGCCGCGTACCACTACTCTGCCCACATCCAAGAACGCCCTGCGCAGGTTGTTGGAGTAGATTCTGATGCGGAAATCATTGGCAAGTGTCGACGGCTTCAGGAGTCGCTGCAGTGGGACGGACTGTCTTTTCACGAAGCCGCGATTGCGGACTTTGAACCGGCAACGCCGCCGGACGTCATTCTGAGTCTCCATGCCTGCGACACCGCCACTGACGAGGCCATTGCGCAAGGCATTCGCTGGCAGGGCAGCGTGATTTTGGCGGCGCCTTGCTGCCAGCACGAACTGCACGACCGGGTCCAGCATCCGCTCTTTCAACCTGTCTTGCGGCACGGCATCCTCAAACAACGCACCGCGGACATTCTTACCGATGCTTTCCGCGCGCTTGTGCTGCGGATAATGGGCTACCGCACGGACGTTGTGGAATTCGTTTCTCCGGAGCACACGTCGAGAAACCTGCTGATCCGCGCTGTGAAGACGCAGGCGCCTGGCGATAGCGCCGCCATTCAAGAATATATGCAATTGAAGCAGTTCTGGAATGTGACGCCCTATCTGGAAGAGCTGCTCGGCGACGTGCTGGCACCGTATCTTGCCGCCGCGTAGCCGCAAGCCTCCTTGGGTGACCTAGGCACAATCCGAGCCTGCTGGCGGGAATGCTCCCTCTCCCTGGGGAGATCCTCGCCCAACCTAGGCGGCAGGCGCGGATTACTCCTTCTCCCTGGGGAGAGGGCCGGGGTGAGGGGAAATTGGTGCTAGACCGGCCCGAATCTTGCTGTTGGAAGCTGTCACGCAATGGGTTCTTGGTGAGAAGGGGTAGTCCTTGCGCCTCCGGCAGATACCATGCAAAAGTCTACTGGAGAAGAAAGAGACTATTGACACATACGATGCTTGGTGAAAGAGTAGTTGATACTGGATCATGTCCAGCACAGGCTATTTCAAGTTACTCCGAGTGCACACCAGTACCATGTTGGACATGGGATGAACTTGCGCAAGCAACGGGATTGAATGCGTAGCGCGGGGGCTTGTCCCCCGCCTCTTGGTGGAAGCGGCGAACGTTAACGTAGACAAGGCACGGGCACTTTGCAGCCGAGGAGGGCAAAGCAATGCGTAAGGTAGTTCTGAGCGGTACACCGTACGAGATGGGTCGCCAGCACGGCGAGTCCTTTGCGGATCTGGTGGCGGCCGCCATTGAGATGGTGGTCCCTGAGGGGAGGTTTGACGCCGATCACTCAACACGGGTGCTCGCGCAGGTTGAGCGCAACATGGAGAAGGTTTTCCCGGAAGCGCTTGAGGAACTTCACGGCATTGCCGACGGCGCGAACGTATCCTTTACAGACTTACTTGCTTACAACTCATGCCAGGAATTAAGCCGCATGCAGCAAGCGTGCACAAACTTTGTGCTGGTTACGCCCGAACACGGCGTCGTACACTATAAGTCCAATGACGTGAGCCTTGAAGCCCTGAAGTTTCACGTCTACTTGGAAGGCCATCCTGAATCCGGCAATGACTTCATTGGCGTTACCTGGGCCGGCACCGTGTGGATGAACGCCGGCATCAATGAGTCAGGACTTACGTACGGCGGCGGTAGTCTGCAGAATACCGATAGTGACTGGGACCGCGGGCTGCCCGCAAACGTCGTTTTGCGTTACTTTCTGCAGTATCCCGATGACGTGGACGGCGCTCTTGCTTTGGTCGAACGCACGCCTATCATGTGCCACGGCCACAACATGGTCTTCACCGATCCCGGGGGCAACGGCGCGGTGGTAGAACGTACTCCCACGGCCATGGGCGTGCGCCGCCTCGACGACCACGCCATCTGGGCCTCCAACCACTGCTTGGTCGACAACGTAATACCCATGCTCCGCACGGACAATGAGTCTTTCATGGCCAACAGCCGCGGCCGCTACGACCTCTTGGAGAAACTCACCGCCGAGCAGCCGCACACCCTGGATCAGGTGATTGCGATCGCACGCGCGCACGCCGATCCGACGTCCATGTGCCAGCATGGGCCGGTCATGCATAGCGTCATCGGCTACGTGATGATCCCCGCCGAGCGCCGTATGCTCATCGCACGGGGGTATCCCTGCCAGAACGAGTTTGTAGAGTACACCTTCGCGGCGGCGACAGCCTCCGCTTCAAGTGGTGCTTAGACTAGGTGCTAGCACTGGCCCTTTGCGTGAATGAAAGGATGGGCACGTCTCCGCACAGAGAGTGAGGACAGACGCCCCGCCCGATCCATCTTAGGCGCAACAAAGGTATTCAGGCGGTTTCACAGTTACTCGATGACTGGATCAAAGGGGGAATTCAATTGAAAGCTGCTGAACCACGTAATAGCTAGCAGTACTTCACTTTGCCAACTAGCCGTGTGGTGAGTGTTTGGATAAGCGGGGACTGTCACTCGGGTCAGGCAGAAGCTCAAACAGTGATTCCGCAGACTTCAAGAGTTCCTCGTGAGAATTGCATTCAAAGACCTCGTTCGAAATCAAGCGACAGTGCTTAATTGTAAGTGCATCCATAACCGTCGTTTCCCATGACCGCTTGCAGGGCCACGACGTTAGAATAGTAGCAGTAGGAGCAGCGGTTCGATGCTGTGACAACCGGTTGGCTAGGTTTTCGGCAAATCCAAGCTTAAGGCGATTCGGATCAAGTTCTGGCACAAGTTGAATTATGTAGAATTCGCCATTGTCAGAGGTAGGGATTGTCGCAGTCGATCCATAGCCTTCGCGCTCCCTTTGCTTACGAATCAACTCTGCTTCTTCTGGTGTGAATACAATGGCAGGCTGATTTCTTGAATCAGCGGTCCGACGCTTTCGGAGATTGATGGATGTCTTACTCTTGACGTATTTGAGCAAGTTGGAGCGTTCCATATTTAGTTCGTTCGCAAGAGTCTTGAGAGATACGAAGTCTTCGGATCTTGAATTCATGGGCTACCCTCCATGGGCAGTGCAACGTGCGCCTTTTCCCATTATAGCACAGCTTAGATGTGGCATGGTAGGGCATGGCAAACGGGTTGTGCCCAGCCTTTCAAAGGTTGCCAATCCTTATTGGATAATTGAGGCCACGAAGGGATTTCAAGAGACAGCAGAGGAAGCTTGCTTGGGTATTGTACCCCTAAAGCCACTGCGCCGCCGGCCACCAGACCCCTAAGCGGCTGATCGGCACATCCAGCAGTTCTCGGCTGCCGGCGATGGGATCGTGGCCGTACGTCTCCACAAATATGCGCTCGATGCGTTTCGAGAGTTCCGTGGGTCCCGGCAGTGGCACGTCCACCCAGGTATTGCCCAGGCGCTGGCTTTCCGCCATCACAAAGGAGAGTTCCAGGTCGGCGCGGGCACCCTCCGGACCGTATTGCACCGGCGTGCCTTCCGTAATCGATCGGTGTGTGCTCGTAAGAATTTCCGACTTTGCCACGTCGTCCAAATCGCCGACGCGGTAGGCCTTGTAAGGATTCTCCCAGCGCAGGTCGGGGGTGCCGTCCAGATGCACATAGTCCAGCACTTGCTCGCCGCCAGCACGTAGATACTGCTCGCGAATGGTCTGCGGCTGATCGGGTTCGCCGGCGAGCAGCACCACGTCGCGGCCAGAAATGTGGCCGCTAGAGCCTTCAACTTCCCAGAGATTGGGCCGGGAGTGCTTGGAAAACGGCCGCGGCGCGCGCTCGTAGAGGCACATCGTGCCGCGCATATACTCGATCCACATGGCCTCCCAGACCACCGTCGTCGCCTGCTCGCCGCCGTAGGTGAGGTACTGATCGGTCTCCGATTCTGTAACGTAGGCCAGTACGCGCCGCGCAGAATCGCGCAGGATCATGCGCACGGCATTGAAGCCGTGGTAACTGCCGCTGGCGTACCAGAGACGTGACATGGAGACCTGGCCGATGTAGCCGGACTCGACGATCTTGGCCTTGAGCTGCTCCTGCGGCCAGAGCCAGACCTGCTCGGCAATCTCCCAGACCACGCCGTGCTCCTGGCACACGTCGCGAATGGCGTCGCCGACTTCCAGGGTGATGCCGTAAGGAATTTCGGTAATGATGTTGATGCCGCGCTTGGCGGCTTCCACGGCGACCGCCGACTGACCGTCGGTGGGCACCAAAATGAGCGCCAGATCGGGCTTGGCCTCATCCAGCGTAGCGGCGACGTTGGTGAAGGACTGCTTCACGCCATGCTTTGCCGAGATTTCCTCCGCGACCGCCGGGTTGATGTCACAAATGGCGCACAGGTCAAAGTGATCGGTGAGTTTCGCCACGGTCTCGATCCACCCCCGCGCCCGCGCACCCGGCCCCGACCCCGCGCCAATCACGGCGATACGTAGCTTTTTCATGCCCTGCAATCCTTATCTCTAAGCGAAAACATTGATTTTCGTCATTTTCGCGTGCCCAACTCCGTCAATACGAAGGAAATGCCTTCCTTCCGTCATTCCCGTGAAAACGGGAATCCATCTTCTCTTCACCACGTGACCAACGGCCCACTGACTATCTCCAGAATGCTTCCCTCGAACAGAGCACAGGCCCACCCAGGAGCGGGGGACGAGCCCCCGCGCTACTAAGAGAAGGCCAATCTGTCCGTCATTCCCGTGAAAACGGGAATCCATCTTCTCTTTCCTCCTCGTGTTCAGCCCTGCGGAAGTGACGGTGGAGTCGCCTGCCGTCAAATCCAGAATTCCCAATTGGCCCACGAGAGGCCTCAGCTAATCCGCTGCCCCCCCCCTCAGCTTCATCACCCCACGTCCGCCAGAAACTGCCGGTACAACGCCAACGGCTGCGACATGTCGTCGTCCAGCGCCGTAATCGCCAACCGCACGTGGGCCGTACGCTCCGTTCCCGGCACGAAGTCGCTGCCAAACAGAGACAGGTAAAGCGGGTTCTGCACCTTCCAGGCGTCTTCCGGGTCGTCGGTGTTGTAGCCGCTCGTGACGGCAAAGCACTCCTCGGGCCGCGACATCAGCACTGCAGCCACGCGCTTCTCCATATCGGCCTGAAACGCCACCGGCACGGCATACTCACGCTGGGGGCGAAACTGCGCCGTCGGGTGTCCCATCTCTTTGCGCTCCCAGCGGCCGTCCACACAGCGCCGCGCCGCGTGGGCATCCCGCGTGTACACCAGCCCCATGCCTTTGAAGACCGGGTTTTCCTGCGGCGCGATCAACTCTTCAGACCCCGGCTCGCGCGTGTAGCGCTCCGTCGCCAGGTAGACGTGCGCCAGCAGCGGCGGGTCGAAGTAATTCGACAGGAAGATCTCGTAGCTCTCGTACGTCGCCTCGGCGCAGACCGTGATCGTCAGGTCGATGAGGTTGGGTTCCTTGACCTGGTAAACGGCCTCGATGCTGGCAAAGTGCTCGTCGGCGGGGCCCCAGTGCACGGTCAGCGTGTCGCCGTCCACGCTTACGGTGCGCTCGAACAGGCGCGGTTCCCCCAGACCCGTATGAGTCGCGAACAACCGAAACAGATTGAGCGCCGAATACTTGGGATGAATGATGGAGACTCCACTCGGCTTGTGCACCAAATCGCTGATCCCATGCCGAATATCCATCTGCGGATCCGGCGACTGCGCCCGCAGCGAACCCTTCAATTCCGCTGTCTCAAAATCGTAAACGCTGTTTGCGTCATCGTACGCTAAGGAAACCATAGTCGACCATGCTCTCTTGCTTTGCTACGAGGTGCTTTCATCAGGCAGAATGCGCCATGCTAAATCACCAGATACTGCAAGACTACCGGAAAGTCCTTCGCGTAACACGCTTCATTTTTGCCCAAACGTACTTGCTTGGAGTGGCGCTGTTCTGTGCAGTATAGCCGAACGCCGAGGCAGCGTGTCGCCGCGCCCTCAATCCGCACCGTAGTTACCATTCCTCTGGCTTCATCCTGTCCGCACAACTATAATTGCCCACATGAAGGATCTGCCCAAAGCACTTCTTCTCGATCTCGACGACACGATCATTGATTCTTACAGCGATCCCGATTTGGCGTGGCTCCAGCTCTGCCGCGAGTTTGCCGCCAGTCTGGGAGACGTGACTGCAGAGGAACTCCAGCCTGCCGTCCTGCAGGCCCGGGACTGGTATTGGAGCGACATGGAGCGTGCGCGCCTGGGTCGTCTTCACATGTTGCAGGCCAGGCGAGACATCTTGCTGAGGGCCTTGGACGCATTCAATGTTCCCGATTCGCCGCTCATCACCCGCATGGTTGAGCGGTACAATCAAATCAGGGATGAGGCGATGCGACCGTTTCCAGGAGCCTTCACTACGCTGCTGCGGCTCCATATGACAGACATTAGCTTGGGTCTGCTAACAAACGGCAATACCGAGATGCAGCGAGCCAAGATTGAGCGGTTCTTCCTGGCGGGCTACTTCGACCACATCCAAATTGAGGGGGAATTAGGGATCGGCAAGCCGGACGAGCGAGCATTTCGCCATGCCCTTGGCGCCCTTGGCGCGGAGCCTGCCGATGCTTGGATGGTTGGGGACAACCTGGAGTTCGATATTCGCGGCGCGCAGCAGGTGGGCATCTATGCCGTGTGGGTGGACACACAAGGTAGAGGGCTGCCGGACGGGACCACAGTTCGTCCGGATATGACCATTGGGTCGGTGTCAGACCTTGTATAGTCGAGAGGATTGGACTGAATTGTAGTTCTGGACTTTGCCAGGCTTTTACACGCATAGTGGAGTGACTGACCAAAAAGCCGATTAAGCAGGACAAACTAGCATACCCCGAGGAGCCTATGATCATGAAACAGCGAGAAGTGCGTTGGGAATTGATGTTCCGGGATGAGTTGGAAGCGGCGGTGGCGGCGTTTCCGGTGGTGTACATGCCGTATGGGTTGTGCGAGCCGCACGGGCCGCAGAACGTGGTGGGGTGTGATGCGTTGCGGCCCGAAGGCCATATGCGCCAGGCGGCGGAACAATACGGCGGGATCGTGATGCCGACCACGTATTGGCACAATCACGAGGCGGGGACGTCCGCCAACTGGGGGGACCGCACCATCGGCAATAACCGCACGTGGCTCACGTCCATCCCGCCGTGGATGTTCTTCAAGAACATGAGCTACCACATCCGTGCCGTGGACGCCCATGGCTTTCATGGCGCCATCATCTTCTCCGGTCACGCCGGCCCCCATAGCCCGGACATTCCGGTGTTCTTGGAGATCATGCAGCGGCACGTGGCGACCCGGCTGCACTGCCATATGCCGATTGGCATGGGCACGGAAGAGTCGCGCTTCGAGGACGATGCGGGCATGGGCGGTCACGCCGGCCGCGGCGAGACATCGCTGCTGTGGGCGGTGACGCCGGGCGGCGTGGACCTCACCCGCATTCCGCCGGCCGGTACCCCGGGGCCGCACTTTGCCATGGGCGATGACGCCACTGCATCCGACCGCCGCGCCGGCGAACGCATGAGTGCCGACATCGTGGCAAGCCTCGGCGCAGCCGCTAACGAACTTGTGGCGGAGTACGACCGTGTGCAGCCGACGCGCAAGACTCTGACGTTTGCCGACATTGAGGACATCTGGGAAGACGACGTGCGCCCGGCGCTCAAGGACTTCAACTCGATGCAGCAGTCCCCGGAGCCGGTGCCTGAAGATTCCTTCTGGCATGCCAACCAGCACATCCCCGACCGGGGCTGACAGGGGTATGTATTCTATAATCGACTTCACATGTCATTCCGAACGAAGCGCAGCGAAGTGTCGCTAAGAGCGCGGAATCTAAGGTGCTGAGCCTTTCTTGCGACATGTGGCATGGCCCTAGATTCCGCGAACCCTGTTCGACGCTGCGCTCGGAATGACATCTACATACCCCTGTCAGCCCGACCGGGGGTAGGGCAGTTGGCACCGGCAGACTCCGGGCCCTGAATCGGTACTCGCCTAGTCTCGAGGCTTAGCTGCCGAGTCCGACCGCTGGCATAGAGGTAGTAGGCAAACGGTCGAGGTTCAGATAGGTCCGCAGCCTTGAGCCAGTCCCATTTGCGGAGAAGCGCGCGCATCATCGGGAGCCGCCCGACCTGACCACTTGCAAAGTAGACAATGCCTACTTTGTGCTGAAGAATCGCTTGGCGTTCATATATCACCGAGAGCATTCGCTTGTTGCACGAGATGACTAACCAGCCCTGTCGTCCCGCCTCCGCTAACCACTCTACGTCCTGGCGGCGTGGGTCACTCTCGTTAGGAAACTGCGCGCGGAGCCAGCGAACATCTACATCCCTATCAGCGCCCCTTAGAAACCTGGGTATGGCCGTGCCCATATCCTCATCGAAGAACAGGATCACGCCGCAAGGGCCTTCTCGTGTTGGATGATCAGTTCGATCACCTTGTCGTCTAGCTCGAAGTCATCGGCGATTGCACTGATGCTCTCATGACCCTCGAAGAATCGCGTTAGAATGGTCTCTGCCCGGATTCCACTGCCCGCGATAGAAGGTCGGCCGGCAGCAAAGCGAGGGTCCACGACGACGGGCACGTCGCGGCCGAGCGGGAACCAGCGCGCGGCAAGTCCACGCTCTTCGATGAAGTCCAACTGCAGAAACCGCTCCAAGACGGGCATGGGCAAAGCTGCCTGCATGCCTTCTGTATCCAGAGCGCGGTACAGTGCCGGCTCACCGGTCTGCAGCGAGAACTCATGCATTATATGGCCGCCAAGGGTGTCGAATTCGCTGAAGGCGAATGGATGTAACACTTTGAGAAAATCGCAGGCAAAGGTGTGCGCCTGGCGCACTGTCTCCAACTTTATGTTTCTGCGCCGGAACCTAACGGCCACGAGGATTTCCGCCAGCATGAGAAAGGAGATTGTCGCCGGTTGACCCGCAGAAGCAGACTGCCTACCGAACACGGGCGCAATTTCGTTGCCCCAAATCCAACGTCTCACGGTAGGCGCTGTCGTACCCGCCAGTTTCGCAGCCTCACTGACAGAGTAGGCTGGTAAGGTTCGCCAATCTTTGGATTCCATGTCCGCTTCAGGATTCACAGTTCCACTGCCTTCCGCACACCACGCCGGATTGAAGAGGGATTGCGCTGCCCTAGTCTCCGCAATCCGCCGCACAAGAGCACCACGTCTATCCTCCTCTAGTATGATGATTCTATAGCTGTATGCCAATCCTTGTTTCATTCATAAAGACAATGCGGAATATGGGCACAGGCTTTCTCATCGTAGTGGTCCTTCTGGCCGGGCTCGTCGTGCTGGCGCGGGTCATGCGGTTGGAAGACGCCTTCATCTATTTTCCCGATTATCAGACCTATACAACCCCCGCAGACTTCGGCCTTGCCTATGAGGAAGTTCGTTTTGGGGAGGAGGGGCGGCTGCATGGCTGGTACGTCCCCGGCCGCACGGACGTGACCATCCTCTGGTTTCACGGCAATGCCAGCAATCTTTCGCACCCCGGGCGGGTGGAATTCATCAAGCTGCTGCACGAGCGGCTGGGCGTCGGGTTCTTCATATTTGACTATCGCGGATATGGCCAGAGCAGCGGCAGACCGTCGGAGCCCGGCCTCTACCAGGACGCCCGGGATGCCCTCGCCTTTTTGCAGAGCCGCGACGATGTCAACCCCGACCGTATTGTCTACTACGGCAGGTCGCTCGGCGGCGCGGTGGCATCGCACCTCGCTACTGAAGATGCGCCCTACCGGCTGATTCTGGAATCCACGTTTATGTCCACGCCGGACATGGCGCGGGTGCAATTCCCGTTCCTGCCCCTGGGCCCGCTGCTCTACACGCGCTACAGCAACCACGACCACCTCGCCTCCGTCCATGCGCCTGTGCTCATTGTCCACGGGGACCGCGATCGCACCGTCCCGTCACAACACGCCGACAGGCTCTACGCCGTCGCCAACGAGCCCAAGCAGCTCTATATCGTCCGCGGCGCGGACCACAACGACGTGCATTACGCCGGCGGCGAAACGTATCTAGAAACCTTCGCGGCGTTTCTCGATCTGCCGCTGGCGCCCGCGTGAAGGCCACGCGCAAGCCGTTGCCTGTACCCGCCCATTCCAGTAACGAGCGCCGGCATGTCGCCGGCGCTTTTTTGGTTAAATGGTGTAGGGGCACGATTTATCGTGCCCCTACGTTCTCGGCAAGGCATTTTCTACTGCGGTCCGTTGCGCTACTTTGTCTCACCATCCCTCGCCGGACGTATGCCCTAATCATCCTGCAATGCCACGTCCGCGTACCAGGCGGTGACCGTGCCGCCGGTGCCGTCGTGATTGCGGCTCACCGGCCGGCCGACGATTGTGCCGGGTCGCGCGGCGATGGGTTGGCTGAGCATGGGGCCGGCCACGACGCAGGTGTGAAACTCGCCGTTCTCGCCGAGCGGGTCCGTGCCCTCGGGCAGATCGTTCAAGAACGACTGATCGAACCAGCGACCGGCAAAGTTGCGGTCGAGCTTGGAGGTTGGGCTCACTGCCGTTACGATGGCCTTCAGCCCAGATTGCAACATGGTCTGTGCTAATTCCGCCGTCGGCATGCCCCAGACAGGGAAGATGGCCTCGAACCCTGTGCCTGCCAGCTTGGATTCGCGGTAGGCGCGGATGTCTTCGAGGAAGAGGTCGCCAAAGGCGAAGGTCTTGGCTGTCAAATGCGACGGCAAGTCGCGCACCATATCGAGGAAAGCGGTCATCGCCGCTTCGTATTCTTCGTTGGAGCAGGGGTAGGGGATGGGAATCTCGTAGAGCGGCAGACCCAGCCGTTCCGCCTGCACACGCAGCACCGGCACCGGCGTGGCCTGAATCGCCACACGGTCGAAATGCGGCGTCACGGTGGTGAAGATTCCCCGCACGTCGTACCGCTCCGGCTCTTGGCGCAGCACGTGCAACGCCCAAGCGGAGTCTTTTCCCGACGACCAGGAGACGAGAACCGGCTTCAATGACATAGCTAATTCACAAATGTAGGGGCACGATACATCGTGCCCCTACCGAGAGGCCGTGGACACTGCATCTGTCGGATAGAGTCGATTGCAACCGACTGGGTCTCCGATGGTTATGTGGAATCCAATATGTCTGTGAGACGCGGATGAAAGACATCCTTAAACTTGGGAAGGAGATCAAGCATCCACGCTCTGGTTTCCTCCAGCTTCTCAGGAGGATCGTCTATGGACCCATCTCTCCTCATGCAGATGGAGGAAAAATTCTGGTTCTTATGCCTTAACCAATGCCAGTCTGGCGCGGGATCAGCGTCGATACTCTGTTCAATCGCCGCCCGGTCGACTACCAAGGTGTCGAATATGCCCTTAGTGGACTCTTTTTCATTCATGTAGATGTTAAGTATCACCCAGGCGCTGTCTCTGTTCATTTCCACCGCATATCTGATGCCCGGGTTGAGGTTAGAGCAAAACATCCGGCCGGTGTGACCAAAGAAAAAGACCGGCTTCTCTTCAAAGTACTTGCCATGCAGCATAGCAAGTAGTGGCCGAAAGAACTCATCGTACTTCATTTTTTGTGGGTCTATCTCACCCGGTGGGAGTGTGGCCTCTTTGCACCAGCCTCCGGGCCACACGACCTTGCGGAACCGAGGCGAAGGGTCGCCACCAGCCTGCTTGATGACCTCGACCTTGGCGCCGTAGAACCGGATGCTGTCTTTCGTCCATTCGTTGAGTCGGTGCAGGGCCTGCGCATGCTCGTAGCCAAAGTACGGTGCGACCCAAATTGCGGTCTGCGCCTCGCATCCGGTCGCATAAGTGAGCAGTTGCCCGAGATGGTGCAGGTCGGTCATCTCTAGCTGGTTCTCGATGGCTACTATCGCGCTGCCGTCGACCTCTTTCGCCTTGATGTCCAGGTAGTATGGTCCCACCTTCACCTCCCTCTGGACGAATTCCAGTTTCAATCCGATCGCATCGCCCAGCATGTGGAGGTTTTCGGCGAGCCAGGGGGTGAAGTCGAGCGCCTCATCCGGCCACTTGGCGCGGACGTCCACCTGCTCAATCTCATCTTCGCAGGCATCCATAGTAGGCTCCTGGTACGGTTACAAACGTAGGGGCACGATATATCGTGCCCCTACACCGTCTACAGAGTTCATTTGACGCGGACTCTCAACTCTTCTCAAGCATCACAGCCTGGCAGTGGTGAGACCGCCTCTCGGTAAAGTTTTCTTTACCCGGCCCGCGATAGCGCCTCCTCAATTGCCCGCGCGGCGAAGACCGTCGTCAGGTGTTCGCGGTAGTCGGCTGACGCGTGGAGGTCGTCGTTGAGGTCCTCGATGTTGGCGGCTGCGCGTTTGGCGGCGCGGCGGATCACTGCCGCGTCGATGTGCTTGCCCTTGAGGATGCGCTCCGTGTTGCGCGCCCGGACGGCCGTGGGACCGGCGCCGGTCACGCCGATGCGCGCTTCCGTGCAGACACCGTCGTCCCCAACCGTGATCGCCGCCGCTACGCCCACTACAGCGTAGTGGGAGGCCTTATTCGGCAGCTTCTGGTACGAAACGCCGGTGCCGGCCGGTAACGCCGGAATGTGGACTTCAGTCAGTATCTCGTTGGGCCGCAGCGCCGTGGTCAGCAGGTCGCGGAAGAAGCGATCGATGGCGATGGTGCGGCCGGAGCGGGCCGTCGCGGTGACCAGTTCGAAATTCAGCGCCAGCGCCAAGGCGGGGAAGTCGCCCGCCGGGTCGGCGTGGGCCAAGCTACCGCCGATGGTGCCTTTGTTCTGCACCTGCACGTCGCCTACTTCACCGGCGGCTGCCGCCAGAGCGGGCACGCGCTCCTGCACCAGCGCCGAGTTTTTGATGTCGTGGTAGGTCGACATGGCGCCAATCGCCAGGCAGCCGTCGTCGGCCTCGCCGATGAAGCGCAGCTCGGAAATCTTGCCCAGGTCGATCAGGCACTGCGGCGTGGATAGGCGCAGTTTCATGATGGGCAGCAGGCTGTGGCCGCCCGCCAGCAGTTTCGCCTCGTCCCCGTGCTGCCGCAGCAGCCGCAGGGCGTCGGCAACGGAAGTCGGTGCGAAGTAATCAAATGCTTGGGGGATCATGAGCGTCCTCCTCTCCGGCTACGGCCATGTGTTTGCAGTACCCGCCAGATGCGTTCCGCCGTCATCGGTATGTCCACGTGGGTCACACCAAGGTGCGAGAGCGCATCGATGACTGCGTTGGCAACGGTCGGCGTGGCGGAGATGGTTGCCATCTCGCCGATACCCTTGGCGCCCAGCGGGTTCACCGGGCTCGGCGTCACCGTGCGGTCAAGCTCGAACATGGGGAATTCCTGGGCGAACGGCATGGCGTAGTCCATGAGCGAACCGGACACAAGCTGGCCCTCGTCGTCCCAGACTGCTTGCTCCAGCAGCGCCTGGCCGATGCCTTGCGCCAGGCCGCCGTGGATCTGCCCTTCCACGAGCGTGGGATTGATCACCGTACCGCAGTCGTCTACGGAAACATAGCGTTTCAAAGAAACTTCACCGGTGTCCTGGTCGATCTCAATCACGGCAATGTGCGCGCTGAAGGGGAACGTGAGTCCCGGCGGCTCCCAGAAGGACACCGCCTCCAAGCCGGGTTGCTCGTCTTCCGGCAGCAACTGACCGTCGTAGGCTTCAGACCCTACCTCGGCCCAGGTCACATATTGGTCCGGCATGTCCTGCACCGAGAACAAGCCGTCCTCCAGCGTCACCACCGTCGGGTCCAGCGTATCCTCGAGCTTGTTTTCCAAGAGGGCCGTGGCGATGCGCTTGGCTTTATCCTTAATCTGTTCGTTGGCCTTGAGGATCGCCGTACCGCCAACCACCAGCGTGCGGCTGCCGAAGGTGCCGACACCCCTGGCAACTATGGCTGTATCGCCGTGTATGACCTCCACGTCTTCGAAGGCAACGCCGAGGTCGTCGGCCACAATCTGCGCGAACGAGGTCTCCTCGCCCTGGCCGTGGGGCGACGCACCCGTAAGGACGGTTACCTTGCCCATGGGATCGACGCGCACGGTGGCACTTTCGAACCCGCCCAAGCCGCCCATGGCGGCGGCGGGGCCGAACCCGCAGACCTCGGTGGTCACGGTCACGCCAATGCCCATAAGCTTGCCGTCCTTGCGCGCGGCCTTTTGCTCGGCGCGCAGGTCGTCGTACCCCGCGATGTCCAGCGCTTTGTCCAGCGCCGCATCATAGTCGGCGGAGTCATAGATCATGCCGGTTGGCGTTTCGTAGGGGAAGGAGTCCTTGGGAATGAAGTTCTTGCGCCGCACGGCTACCGGGTCTTTGCCCGTGGCATCGGCGATCAGGTCCATGACCCGTTCGATGATGTACGCTGCTTCCGGCCGCCCGGCGCCGCGATAGGCGTCATAGGGAATCTTATTCGTAAAGACGCCAATGGTGGTCCAGCCAATGTCGCGGCACGCGTAGACACCCGGCGCCAGTGAAGGCGTGAGCGTGGGAATGACGTGGGAGATCACCTGGGCGTACGCGCCGAGATCGGCGTAGATCTTCAGCTTCATGCCGAGCAGGGTGCCGTCTTTCTTGTAGGCGGCCTGCACGTACTGCGCCTGGCCCCGGCCGTGACTGGTGGAGACGAAATGCTCGGTGCGGTCTTCCGCCCACTTCACCGGCCGGTTGACTTCCTGGGCGAGGATAATGGCAATAAGCGATTCAGAGTACGTATTAATCTTGCAGCCAAAGCCGCCGCCCACGTCGATGGCGACCACGCGCAGCTTGTTCTCCGGCATGCCAAGCATCTGTGCCACGACCATGCGCTCGATGTGCGGGTTCTGTGTGGTGACCCACAACGTCGCGTTGCCGCTGCTGCGCTCATAGTCCGCCACGGTCGCCCGCGGCTCCATGGGATTGGGAATGAGGCGGGGCTGCTCCATGCGGGCCTCCACCACGCCGTCGGCCTCGGCAAACGCGCGGTCGGGATCGCCTGCCTGATCGGTGGCTTCGTAACAGAGATTGGAGCCCATTTCCTCAAAGATAACGGGCGCGTCTGCATCTACTGCGGACTCCATGTCCGTCACGACGGGCAGCGGATCGTAATCAACTTCGATGAGATCAAGCGCGTCCCGCGCCGCCGCCCGCGAACTGGCGACTACGGCGGCCACCGGCTCGCCCACGTAGTTGGCTTTCGTCGCCGCCATCGGCCAGCGCTCGGGATACTGCATGCCCTCCAAGATGGCAAAGAGGGGGAACGGCTCGCTGCAGCGCTCGTTGATTTCCGCGCCGGTCATGACAGCCAACACACCGGAGTGGTCCGCAGCCGCCGACGTATCTATGCTGTTTATGCGCGCGTGAGCATACGGACTGCGCAGCACGGCAAAGAACGCCATACCCGGCAGGATGACGTCATCGGTGTACTTGCCCTCGCCGGTAATGAGACGAGGGTCCTCCTTGCGCTTCACGCGCGAACCGATCAATTTCGATACTTGGCCCGCGATCATCGCCTCGCTCCTTTACTTACGCACCCGGCCAACGCCGTCTACTTGGGAATTCTCTGCAATACCGTTTGCCTGATGGCTGGACTCATTCCTGCATCAATCCCGCAATGGCGGAGGCCACTCTAATGAATTCCAGAATGCCTGTCGTCATTCAGTGCGCTACCTTTTTGAACCTCACGCACTTCCCGGCACCCACTGCGCACTGCCCTGGACGCCGCAAAGCGTCTCTCACCGGCTACGCTTCCTGCATCCGCCGGGCGGCGAATTGCGCCGCTTTCACGATGTTCTGATAGCCGGTGCAGCGGCAGATGTTGCCCGCCAGCTTGTGGCGAATCTCATCCTCGCTGGGATCGGGCTCTTCTTCCAAGACCTGGTGGAGGGTCATGATGATGCCCGGCGTGCAGAAGCCGCACTGCAACCCGTGCTCTTCCCAGAAGCCTTCTTGCACCGGGTGGAGTTCGCCGTCCTGGGCCAGGCCTTCAATCGTGGTCACCTCGCTGCCATCAGCTTGCACGGCCAGAACCGTGCAACTCTTGACGGCGGCCCCGTCCACTATCACCGTGCACGCGCCGCATTGACTGGTGTCGCACCCCACGTGCGTACCGGTGAGACCCAGTTCGTCACGCAGGTAGTGCACGAGCAACATGCGCGATTCGACACTGCTCGCATGGCGAGTGCCGTTTATGGTTACGGAAATCTCATTGGGCATACGTCTATCCCCCTACGCAGAGCGTATCTGCATGCGTCGACTTCGTCGCAGACTCCGACTTCGTCAAAGGCGCTGACTTCGTCAAAGACGCAAAATTCTTGATCTAGTATACCAATTGCACCACGATTGCACACGTGTCTATCTCCCAAACGGCCGCACTTGCACACAGCGCATTTACAGTTCGTGTCATTCCTGTAAGCGTTGAGTAATTCGCTGACAAAAACTTCTACTCACTGGACTGTGTCGAACGTACATGTCATTCCGAGCGAAGCGTCGAACCCTGTTCGCGGAATCTAGGGTCCATGCTTCACACAGTACACTGGCTTCAGCACTCTAGATTCCGCGCTAAGAGCGACACTTCGCTGCGCTCCGTTCGGAATGACAGGTGTCGTGGTCGCTCACGACGACAGAACCACCGAATACTCGTGCCGAATCTGTCAACGAAATACCTGACATTTACAATTCCGAGCGCAGCGAGGAATCCAGAGTGTGCGAGCAGAACTCTCAATGATGGGCAACTCAGACTTGCCCATAGACCGTAGCGTGGGGGCTTGTCCCCCGCTTTCACCGTGCAGTTTTCAGACACCCTTTGCGGCCAACTGCATCTTGGGAGTCACCCTTGGGATTAGGATGCCGATCACGGTTGGCGGTATGATTGGGGTAGCAAGACGCCACACACACCGCACAAGGGAATAGCGCATGAAGGTAGAAGGCACATTCACGATCAAAGCGGAGCAAGACCGCGTCTGGGAGCTGCTGCAGGACCCCGACGTGTTGGCGGCGTGCATCCCCGGCTGCGAGAAGCTGGAGCCGACCGGCGAGGACACCTACGCGGCGACCCTGAACGTGGGCGTGGCCGGCATCAAGGGCCGCTACCAAGGTACGGTGTCCGTGGCTGACCGCGACCCGCCCCACGGCTACCGCATGATCGTGGAAGGCAAGGGCGGCCCGGGCTTTGTGAAAGGCGAGGGCAGCTTCACCCTATCCGAAGAGAAGGCAGGCGAGACCATCATCCACGTTGCCGGCGACGGTCAAGCCGGCGGCACCCTGGCCCGCGTCGGCCAGCGTCTCATGCTGCAAGCCGCCAGACTGCTCATGAAGCAGTTCTTCACACGGCTGAACAAGGAAGCCACCGCTCGCTGATCTGGCGGCTGAAATTCAAAGGGATGTTATTTAGCGAGCGTCGTATATGCCAACTCTCCGTATGGTCAGACGGAGAATGCCGAAGAGGCAAGTATCAGAAAATCTCGTACAAATGTGACTTTAGAATCGAGATCAGCCACACTACTTGATCGTCAAATGTATAGAAGATTGCTACAGTACTATCGTCAAGAGTGTCGGCCATCGGGATAAACCAAATGGGGGGATCGTCTTCGATTTGAGTTCCGGAACTAGGGTCTCGCGCCAGCGCCCATTCGACGGCTTCAGTGAATTCATCGGCACGCCGTGGATTCTCTTCAATCTCTCGTAGTTCGCGTTCGAACCGTTCTGTGCGGACAATATCACGGTATGCTGGCATGTATCTTAGAAGAGTAGGCTTGCTGCGTGGTCAGCTAATCCAAGGCCGTGTTCCATCTCCCGTTTCGAGGGTTTGCGAGAACCAATCAGCGCAGAACCATAGGGGATCGTCTCTCCCTGACTTGCAAGCCGCCATCCGAGAATTCTATGGGAAAAGTCGCTAATTTCACTGGCATTCCTGCCCCACCAGTGATCGATTACCTGACGAACTATGTCTACTTCCTCTGGCAAGAACAGCTTGAGATTAGGTCTGCGTAAAGCAAGTATGCGGTATTGGTTATACCCAAAGTAGCTTTCCTGCCTCTCCGCTATAGCACCCTCTTGCATGAGTTCCTCTCGTATCGGCACAAGCTTGGTTGGCGCTGGCCCATTTGGTAGTGCCTGATATTCAAACCACGTCATAGCCTTGCCAAGCCGAAGATAAGCAAGAAAGTCCGAGAGGAATAGCAGCTTATTCAGCTTGACTGCGCCGAAAGAGTCATCGCCCTCCGAACACAAAGCGATGTAGATGAGGAGTTCCTTGAACTTCCCCTCGTTGGGCTGACGGTTTTGGCCCATCGCTATCACCCCCTAATTCACAGCGCATCCTAACTTGAGGATACCACGTATGAGTGCCAATTGTGTCTACAGACTCAAGAATTCTCTCTGCTATGTGATTCGTAACCCTTCTGTACTGAGAAGCACCGTTCTTCGATACACTTGCAAGAAATTCTGTTTTCTTTCACACATCTGCCAGCGCTCCTCTTTCTTGCACCATGTCGTTGATGATGTCCAGATCGCCACTCCAGAAGGCAGTGTCGAATGCAGTCCGTTGCATTGCCCTTGCGGGGGATTCGCTGCGGTTAGAGTCTGCCCCATAGATGAGTTCTTACCATTATTGCCAGGTTGCACAAGGCGGACCGTGCCACGCTTGATATAGAGGTGATGTTAGCAGCCACTTGGTATGGCTGCTTAACAGCATACACAACGCCTGTGGGTGTGCTACCCACAGGCGTTGTGTATGGATTCATTCGGGAAGGCTCGGCCTACAGACTCGACACCCAGGTGCTTGGATAATCTACTTCACGTCTGCCGAGAAGAGAAAGTCGTTGTCGCTCACGTCGCTGTGGCACTCTGTGCAGCCTTGCACCATGCCCTCGACCTCAATTGCTCCATCAGGCGCGTACTTCAAGAAGAACCAGCCGTTTGCGTCAGGATTCTCGTAGCCAGCCGGCTTATACATCACAGTAATAGCTGCCAGCGTACCGTCAGGCATGTAGTTCTCCTTCAGGACTATGCCGCCTTCAGGAACACTCCCCGTCTTGTCGGTAATCGCCTTTAGAGCGATCGCGTTGAAGTACGTGCTCAGCAAGGCGCCGTGCGGGTCCTGGCCGGTATACAAGGGCTCAACGCCGGGCAGATGCTGCCAGGCGTTCTGATAATCAGCCGAATTCAGATACTCAATGATAGCGGCTCCGTTGGCCTCCGGGGCATCGGCGGACATATCCTCGGCTTCTTCGCCGCCGCACCCCGCCAAGAGCAGCATTGACCCAATGAGCGCGACGCTCATCAAGACGAAGCTCCTCCGCAGTACGGACAAACTCTTGGGCATGTATATTCCTCCCTGTTTTGGGTGTTCCTGCTAAAGGTTGTGTATGATGTTATTGTACCGCATAGGGCAAGACTGTTCTCTGGACGACAAGCTCGCTGGGGGATGCCGTGAGCGTCTTGAGCAAAGTGCTCCCTTCCAAGAAGAGCACGCCAATCATGAGCAAGGACGAGCGTACGGCGCTCGTAATGCGCTATCTCGTTCACGTAGACCTCTTTCGCGATCTGTCAAAGACCGAACTTGAGCGGCTCTTCGGCCACTTGCCGATGTATTCTTATTCGAAGAACACGATAGTGTATACGCCGGATGACAGAAGTGAAAGCCTCTACATTCTCAAGATGGGTGCCGTCGACATTTATCGGCTAAGCGAGGAAGGCAAACGCCTGAGCATTCGCCGAGTTTTCATGGGCAGCGTGTTCGGTGAAATGGGTCTGCTGGGCCAGAGCATGCACGGCTGCTTTGCCGAAACAGTTACCCCCAGCCTCGTGTGCGTCATGTCGCGGGCTGAAATGGAAAACCTCCTGCGCCAGCGGCCTGACGTCGGGCTGCGTTTCTTCAAGGTAATTGGGGATCGGCTCAGGGCGCTTGAGGACCAGTTGGCACGCCTTGCGTTTAGTTCGGTGCGCGCCCGTGTGGCAGCGTTTCTCCTCACACACCTGGACCCGAAGTCCCAGGAGGTACGGGGCTTCACGCACGAGGAAATCGGCGATAGTATTGGGGCGTTGCGCTCCACGGTCACGCAAACCCTCGGCGAATTGGCGCGGGTCGGTGTGGTTGAGGTAAAGCATAAGTGTGTGTACGTGCGTAACTTTCAAGAACTTGCCGTTTTGGTGAGGGAGTAATGCAAATGTCGCAGCCGGTCAGAGTCACGGTATGGAACGAATTTCGCCATGAGAAGGCAGACGAACATATCAGGCAGGTGTATCCGCGAGGCATCCACCGCGCCATTGCCGACTACTTAGAGGAACAACCGGGCTTCTCCGTACAGACTGCCACCCTGGATGAGCCGGAACACGGGCTCACGGAAGATGTGCTTGCAGGCACCGACGTACTCATCTGGTGGGGACATCAGGCACATGCCGCCGTAGAGGACGAAATCGTCGACCGCGTGCACGCGCGCGTGCTGGACGGCATGGGGCTCATCTGCTTGCATTCCAGCCACTTCTCCAAGATCTTCAAGAAACTCATGGGCACCACGTGCAATCTGAAGTGGCGGGAGATCGGCGAGAATGAACGCCTTTGGGTGGTTGATCCCAGCCACCCCATTGCGGTGGGCGTAGGGCAGTACATCGACATTCCCCACGAAGAGATGTACGGCGAGTTCTTCGACATCCCGGAGCCGGACAAGCTCGTCTTCATTAGCTGGTTTCCGGGCGGCGAGGTCTTCCGCAGCGGCTGTTGCTACCATCGCGGACGCGGCAAGGTCTTCTACTTCCGCCCCGGACACGAAACCTTCCCCACGTTCTACCAAGATGAGGTGCGCCACGTGATTGGCAATGCCGTACGCTGGGCAGCGACCACGGACGGTCCCGCACCGGTATTCGGCAACGTGCAGCCGCTGGAAGAGGTGACCGTAGCGGAGTGAAAACGTGTGAGAGAATTCCGCACGCTCTCCCAGCGGTCTGCAAGGTCTCCTGGCGCCCCATGGAATTCCTTGCGTAACCCCCGGCCGGAGGCGCAAGAGCTTACTCCCTCTCCTTGGGAGACCTTTGCATAACCCCATTTTCAATCAGGGGCACTCCCTCTCCTGGGGGAGAGGGTCGGGGTGAGGGGATCTCTTTGCTACAATGGCCCTTTACGCTGAGTAGTGTCAAGATATATCAGGCAGAATCGGTGTGCATATGGAGAGATTTCAGGAGATTCACCCTCACCCTCACCCTAGCCCTCTCCCGTCGAGGGAGAGGGAACACACTCGCTTCCGCTTAGGTTTCGCAAAGATCTCCTTGGGGAGAGCGCTGGGGTGAGGGGATTTCTGCTTACCCCATCCTCTTTACCGGCAAGACCGATACGCAAGAGTGCAATAACGGGAATGGAGCTCCCGGATTGCGGGAATTTCCCCCTCACCCTAACCCTCTCCCGCCGGGAGAGGGGACTTTTCCGTCCCGGCGAGGGTAATGCAAAGGTCTCCGCCGGGAGAGGGGACCTTCCAGCGCCGGCAAGGGTTATTCAACGGTCTTCCATGGGAATTTGTTCGGCTGCGTTCACCTTCCGAGAGGTCGTACAAGAACTGGGTGGGCCAAGTACATTTACCTAACCTACCGCGAGGTCCGATCCAGGCCGCCGGTTAATGCCGCGAATGCCACGCCGACCTGGAGCAAGATGCCGGAGGCCAGCAGAGGCGCCGGGCCGACCGCGCCGCTCAACACCGCCCACCAGCGTTCAAGGCGTGTCATTGTTTCCCATATGTCGGTGTAGCGGTAGTCCAGCGGCGCGGTGTCATAGTTCGCTGCCAAGTGCTGCCAGATCCCCACCAGTGCAAAGGCGACGGCCAGCGCCGCCAGTGCGCGCGCCAGCCAGATAGTCGCCGGTGTCGTACGAATGGAGAGAGCCGCTAGGCCGACGCAGATTCCACCCACGGCGATCCAAGGCAGGATCTGGATCCAGTCGTGCCAATGCCGTTCCAACGCCAACTCTCCCGCGGTGCCAAAGACTCCCAGCAACACGAGCGCCAAGAGCACAGCGCGTAATCCGTCGATCTTTCCATTGCGGCGGATGAGCTGCCTCATGGCAGGTGCAGGAGCGCAATGATTGCGTCCACCACGCCGGGAGCCGGATTGTATTTAGCGAGTTCTCCGCGCAGCTTCTTGTACTCCGTATCGTCCGTCTCATAGGGGCGGTACTCGTCCACTTCGCGTGCCCATCTCCTTGCGTTGCTAATCCCTGCTGCTTCGAAGGCAGCCGTTAATTCGGCGATGCTGGCGTCATTTGCTGAGAGTGTGGCTGCGGTCGTAGCCGGGGTTTCCGCAGGCGCCGCTGGGGTTTCAGAGGGTGCAGCAGTTGCTTCACTCTCTGTTGAGCTCTCGGAAGGTGCCGCAGTGGCAGCAGTCTGGTTTGTAGTTGTGTCTGCTGCTCCTGATTCTGAATCGTCACCCCCACACGCCGCGCCAAGTACGATTCCCACTGCGAATACGATCGCTAAGGCGTACCGAGCCAGCCTGGTATGGGGTCTGGTTCTCTCCGAGGCAAGTTTCCAATCGGCAGTCTGTTCTCGTTCCAAAACCAATTTCCCTTCAAATTGCATGAGATTCTCAACCACACTCAAACGCTTTCAAGGCACAGAAAGCCCGTCAGGCGCATCCTCTAATTGCCAGGGTCTATGCAGTTGCTTGCACGGGAGCAGCATACCCGATTGGTGCAATCTCCAATCCATCAGAACGCCATCGGTTGGCAAATACCGCAAAGTACAGTGCTCGAGACTCGCACTGAGCGCACAAAGTCTTGCGGACTCCGGTTGTTGGGTGGGAATGCGTTCCCTTGTAAGTTGACCGCGGACCTCGAATCTCGGGCAGGGTAGTGCCGAAGACATCTAGAAAACACCCAAGACAGACTTCCGCTTACTGCCGCAGCATTTCCTGGAGCGCGAATGACAGCTCTTCGGCAGCATCGGATACCGTGGTCTGACCGCTCAGGACCGGCGCCATGAGATGCTGTTGGAAGAGTGACTGTAGATAGGGGGCGATCAAGGGCGGAATGCCTCGACTATAGCCGAGGGCATCTGCGATGATATTGGCGTCCTCTATTCTTAGGCTTGGCCTCACCTGCTTAATCCGATCGCCCGTTACGCTGTAAACCGGATAGCCAAAGAACGTAACCGGCAGTTGCGCGAGTTCTCGGGATAGCACCAGCGCCGCCTGCGCTGCCAGGCCAGTATCCTTGGCCTGCGCCCCCACGCTCAGCCCGGCCACAGGGGAAACCCACGTCGCCTGCCCTAAGTCCGTCGGCAACGGCGCGGCATGGATCTGCTCCGAACCTAGTCCTTGGTTCCCGCCGGAGCGCACGGCAGTCGCCAAGCGCGCCGTATCGCTGGGCTGCGCGCCTCCTCCGCCGCCGCCACCGCCACGGCCCCCGCCGCCGCCGGGTGCTTGGTCGAAGGAGACTACCTGCATGCCATTGCGATTCGCGCGCATGAAGGCAAAAGTGCCCTCCGGCGGATTTGGCGCAATGTTGTGTACGACAATCATATCCCGCCAGAGCTCGATGGCTTTGACGGCATTTGGTTCAGCCAGCCGCACGGCGCCATTCTGGGCGTCAAACACCTCGCCGCCGTGGCTCCAAATCATGCTGAGCAACATCGGCACCGAGGCATGCGCATAGGTACCCCATTGGGAACCCGATTCGTTGCTGTAGGTGAGGCGCTTGCCTGCCTCGATCATCTCGGGCCAGGTCCACCCACCGTCCGGCGCCGCCACACCGTCGTTGGCCAAGAGGTCCGCATCATAGGTGAGCGTATTGATAGTGCTGGAAAGCGGCAAGGCAAGGGCTTGCCCTTGCCAACGGACCGATTCCATCGCACCGGGAGCGAAGTCCGACAGATCGATGCTGCCTTCCACCCGCGTGGCCTGCTCAAACGGCTCGATGACGCCTTCATCGTAAAGCAGCGGCAGCTCATTCATGTTGCTGATCAACAGCAAGTCTGGGAATGGGGTCCCACCGGCCAACTCCCCGCTCGCAGCCGCGTCATTGAGTGTTTCGGCAATCGGGCTGAACGGGGTCGGCGTCGGTTCAGCGTTAGCAGCAGCGCCAAAGAAGGCGCCAAAGTTAGGGTTCGGCCCCGGGGGCACGACCGTTAGGTTGACCTCCATTTGGAAGCCAAGATTCTGATCGTTAATCTCATTGGCAGCGGACTGGAGGCTGGCAAGGATGTTGCCGGCTTGTGCAGCTTGAAAGTTGGCCCCCTGCCCCTGGGGCAGAAAAACCGCAACGTTTACCGTCTTGTCTCCGGAATCTCCGCCCACTAGGCCGTCAAAAAAACCGCAGCCGGCGGCGAGACTTGCCACTACCGGCACGCCACCGACCAGGCCAAGAAACGAACGACGCGTCATCGCCATCACATACCTCTCATTTTGCAATCTTTCGCGCTACACGTGTCCTATGTAAAGCAACCTCTGCTGCCGCTCGTCTTGTGGAATTCAAAAGTTCCTCACGATGAAAGCCCATTTGCGCCCCACGCTTACGTCTTGGTTTGCTTGCGCGCAGATGGCGAACCACAAGATGACGAGTGAACTTACCGACACTCTCCAGCAGCACTCTGGGCAATCAAGCCCCGAAGGGCAACCCGCGCGCCGCGCGGCGCTTGCCAACTCATCCCCATGCTACTGCTCAATTGTCAAGAGAATGTGAAGGTAAATGTGACGACGAAGGGACTTTGAACATGCCTTAGCGACGATTCGCGCCATCGCTTTCCGGCGGGATACGGCGCAATCGGCAACACTGGGCCAATTCAGGCCGCTGCAAGGTAGACTTGCCACCACATTGCTATCCATCGCACCCGTGGCATTGAAAGGCATTGTATGGTCGAAATTCGCTGAGTCGAATTGAGTGCCCGATCGGTAGTGTGCGCAATCACCGCTCGTTCGATTCGGTTGGGAGCCGCAAGACCCTTAAGAGCTAATGCTTCGACAGGCACAACATGGGCGCTGTCGAAGCATTGGCGAAGCGCAGGCCGCGGGTCCTCTTTAGTAGGACCTCACGGTCGCTCACCTTCTAACAGTATTCCGGGTGCACGTCGCGTTATGAGGATTTGCCAAATCACGAATCTACAGCGGCTGCCCCACTCTTGAGGGAAGCAAAGCCAGACCTTGCCTGGCTCGTGTCGGATCACTGGTCCACCAGTGATCCGGAGTTTATTGCCGCAGCATTTCCTGCATGGCTATCGACAACTGGTGCGCCGCGTCGGCCACATTTCTCTCACCGCTCAAGACCGGCGCCATGAGATGCTGCTGGAAGAGCGACTGCAAGTACGGCGAAAGCAGGGGAGGCACGCCCCGGCTATAGCCGAGAGCGTCGGAAATAATCGTGGCGTCTTCAATCCTCAGACTCGGCCTCACCTGCTTGATGCGTTCACCGGAGACGTTGTAGACTGGATAGCCGAAGAACGTAACGGGCAACTGCGAGAGTTCCCGCGCCAGCACCACTGCCGCCTGCGCTGCCAGGCCGGTGTCTTTCGCTTGCGCGCCGACGCCCAGTCCTGCCACCGGTGATACCCACGTTGCCTGCCGTGCATCCACCGGCATGGCCGCGGCATGAATGCGCTCCGGGCCAAGTCCCTGCCCCCCGCCTGAGCGTACGGCAGTAGCCAGGCGCGCCGTTTCGCTGGGCCGAACGCCGCCACCGCCGCCGCCTCTCTGGGGCAGTTGGTCGAAGCTGACCACTTCCATGCCGTCGCGACCGGCGCGTAGGAAGGCGAAGGTGCCTTGCGGCGGATTTGGCGCAATTTGATGGAACGTAATCATATCGCGCCAAAGCTCTATGCCCTTGATTGCCTCCGGTTCGGCAATGCGCACGTCTCCGCCTTGGGAGCCGAACACCTCGCCGCCGTGACTCCAGATAAGGCTCAAGAGTAGCGGGACTGAAGCATGCGCATATGTCCCCCACTGCGCTCCTGTGTCGTCGCTGTAGGTGAGGCGCTTACCCGCCTCGATCATATCGAGCCACGTCCATTCGTTGCCGGGTGTGCCAACACCCGCATCCGCAAAGAGCTCTGAATCGTACGTAAGTGTGTTGATGGAACTGGAGAGCGGCAGAACGAGGGCTTGCCCCTGCCAACTCACCGCTTCCAAGGCGCCGGGCGCAAATGCCGAGAGATCGATACTGCCTTCTACTCTGGTTGCCTGCTCGAACGGTTCGATGATGCCTTCCTGGTAGAGGAGCGGTAACTCGTTCATATTGCTGATCATCAAGACGTCCGGCAGCGGGTCGCCGCTGGCCAACTGTCCGCTTGCCGCCGCCTCGTTTAGCGTTTCGGCAATCGGACTGAAAGGGGTCGGCGTGGGCTCCGCGTTTGCGTCGCTCGTGCCAAAGAAGGCGGCAAAATTAAAGACGGGCCCCGGCGGCACGACCGTCAGCTTTACCTCCATTTGGAATCCGAGATTCTGATCGTTGATTTCGTTAGCGGCGGTTTGGAGGCTGGCAAGGATGTTACCGGCCTGCGCGGCCTGGAAATTAGCTCCTTCTCCCTGGGGGAGGAAGACGGCTACGTTTACCGTTTTATCGCCGGAATCCCCTCCAACCAAGTCCCCAAAGAAGCCGCAACCGGACGCGATACTTGCCGCCAGCGGCACGCCCCCAATCAAACCAAGAAGCGATCGACGCGTCAGTGCCATCTCTCAGACCCTCCTCTTCCGCAACTCTCGCTACACATTCACTTTCACATCTTGTTTGCGACCCTGTTAGCGCGCTCACTCCCATAGCAATGCACGGCGCCAAAGGACGCAAATTGAAATACGCAATTGTGAAGGTTGGCCGTGGGACGCCTTGACGTTGCCTATTGTTCTTGCCACAAGAACTGCCTCTCGTCGCGGCCGGCCAACAAGCGATATCACTCCTGCAGCGTGCGGATCATCGCGATCTCGTCACACTTGGAGAACTTGGGACAGCGGTAGCACTCTTGCCATACCTTGATGGACAGGGTATCCCGTTCAACCTGCCGGAAGCCGCACTTCGTAAAGAATGTCGGCTCCAGCGTGAGGGTGAACACCGTCTTGATGCCCAGTTCCCCCGCTTCCGCCACGCAGGCGTCCACAAGCTGACGACCAATGCCTTGGCCCTGGAATTCCGGTAGCACGGCCAAACCGCGCACCTCGGCCAGGTCTTTCCACATGACGTGCAACGCGCAGCAGCCTGCCACCTTGCCGTCTTGCCGCCAGACCACGTAGTCGCGAATGCCGCCGTAGAGCTCTGCCAGCGAACGGAAGAGCATGCGGTTCTGCTTGGCGTAGTAGTCGATGATCTGTTTCATGGCGGGCACGTCCGTTACCTGCGCCCGCTCTGCTCTGCCGGTGTCGAATACCCGAAGCGTTGCCACGTTGTTGAATCCCTAGAATCTGAATGTGCAAGTGAGGAAGTAGCTAGAAATACGCTCAATTACCATCTTAACGCAATCGTCAATCAGGGAAAAGGGGGAAGCACGGTAACCAGGCCCAGAATTGTCGCGCACGTGCGGCCTTAGCCGGCTTCCACTTCACGCGCAGTTCGGAGCGGGGGAAAAGCCCCCGCGCTACGATTCGTCGTGATGGGGGTGCGATCCCGCATGCTGCCCCATTGCTGCAATCGGCTGTGCGATGGGGCTGCTTGCACTAGGGCTCTAGATTTCTCCCTGCGCTCGAAATGACGCTGGGGCCTAACGCAGTCTAGAGTCTCCCTACGCTCTTGCTTTCGACCAGCACCTGCCGGATGTCGTCGGCGAAGGTGACTTCCGAGTCGTCCTGCGGCGCATAGCCAATCACCTTGCGGGCGTTGGCGATACTCCAAAAGGCGCGGGCGTTGTTGGAAACGCCGTAGAAGATTTGGAAGGGAATGCCGTGCTCGTTCGTGATATCCGGCGTCTCGATGGACTTGACGAAGAGTTGCTGCAGGTCCCGTGGGCTGATGTACGCGCCGAGGTTGCGCTTATAGCTCGTGAGGTCATTGGCGGCGTTGTCCGCCGGAATCTGGCGCGGCGCGCCAATTCTCACTTGCACCACCTCCAACGCACGCCCCATTCTGCCGGTGGCGAAGAGGAATCCCAGGTGCTCATAGCAGGCTTTCGCCCAGCCATAGTAGTTGTCTGAGAGCGGCGGCGCGGTGACGTCGAGCATTTCCATCTTGCGCTGCCGCAGCAGGTGCTCGTACCAGTCGGCGGCGTGGTTCGAGCTGGCAATCACGACCCGCCGCACGTCCTCTTCGAGTGCGGTCTGGTAGACGTGAAACGCCAGGTCGAGATTCGACCGCTCCGAGTAGTAGTCGCCGTCGTTCATCGAGTGGCCCTGCTTATAGTTGAAGGCCAGGTGTACGACGGCGTCCGCTCCTACGAAATAGCTGCGGTACGTTTCGCGGTCGGAGTCGCGGAGATCGGTGATGGTGACGCCTTTCACCAGAGTGCCGTCGCGGGTCTTTTCCCGCGCATCGAGCAACACGAGATCGTACCGCTCGCGGAACGCGGGCAGTAGCTGGGACGCAACGTAGCCCGCGGCTCCGGTAACAACCACTCTCAACCGTGCCATAGGAATTCCTGCCTCACCTTACAGTGTCACAATTCTTAGAAATAGGATTCAATCGGCCGGTCAACACCGTGAAAACAGCACGCCAACCGCCGTCATTCCGGCGAAAAGCCGGAGTGACGGAGACTATTGATTTGGTCTTGTGAACCCTCACTTTAGCTTGGCATTACGCCAGATCCACCATCCGGCCGGTCTCGCCGGATTCATAGATGGCGTCCACGATCCGCTGTACTATTAGCGCCTCTTCCGCTTTTACCAGCGGCGGCGTGCCCTCTTTCACATTTCTCACGACCTGGGCGAATTGGCCCGCGTGGTTGTGCTCTCTGCCTTCTTCATGGGCGGGCGTGTAGTCGAGCAGTCCGGCGTTCGGCACCTCTTTGTGGATCTTCAGCGGACGCAACGTCGCGCCACCCTCAGTGCCGCAGAGATACGCGTTCACCTCATTCTCGATGTTGAGCGCCCAACTCGTCTCAAGGTTGATGACGGCGCCGGTGTCGAAGCGGATTTGCGCCGTCGCAAAGTCTTCCACGGTGTATCTGTCTTGGTCAGCATCTCTCCCACGGGTAAAGAGGCCGGGCCGCTTGGCCAGCTTGGTGAAGACCGCGCCGGTCACCGCCGTCGGCGTGGGGTGGCCCATGAGCCACAGTGTCAGATCGAGCGTGTGCACACCAATGTCGATCAGCGGTCCGCCGCCGTTCTTGTCCTTCTCCACGAACACGCCCCACCAGGGAATGCCGCGCCGCCGCAGCGCCAGCACGCGGGCATAGTAGATCTCGCCGAGTTCGCCCTGATCGATGAGATGTTTGAGGAACTGCGCCCGTTCGCCAAAGCGCGACTGGAACCCAATCGTCAGCATCTTGTCGTTCTGGTTGGCCGCGGCAATCATCTCCTCGCACTCGGCGGCATTCATGGCCATGGGCTTCTCGCAAATGACATTGCTGCCCGCATTCAGCGCGGCGACGCTGGCGGCGCAGTGCATGAACGGCGGCGTGCAGACGCTCACCAGATCAAGGTCTTCCTGCGTCACCATCTCGTTGAAGTCGGCGTAGACCTGAGCAATGCCGAATTCGTCTGCGACCGTCTGGGCGCGCGGCACATCGATGTCGCTAATGGCAACGACCTCGGCCTCGTCAGGAATCTTTGCGTATCCCGGTAGGTGAGCGCCGCGGGCAATACCACCGGCGCCAATCACGCCGACCCGCACTTTCGTACCCATCGCAATTCTCCTCATTCATTTTCCTGCAATTTGCGCGTAATCCTAGTATACATTGACGCACTCCCTACCGCCCCGTACGATGAATTGAGCAACAAGGATTGGAAATTGCATGATTCTTCTCTCTGGCGGAACGGTCTACACGCCCCTGGAAGAGCTTCCGCAGACGAGCGTCGCGATAGAGGGTGGCCGCATCGCGCGCGTAGCACCCGTCGATGCAATCTCAGACCTCTCTGGGTCCGATGAGAGGATCGACGTATCCGGCTGCATCGTCTGTCCCGGCTTCATCGACATGCACGTGCATGGCGCCTTGGGGGCTTCGTTCCGCTCGCCGTCGGCGGAGGACATACGCAAGGTGACGGCGTACCGCGCGACCACAGGCACCACCGGCCTGCTTGCCACCATCGGCACCTCTTCGTGGGATGATACGCTGGCAGCGCTCAAGGCCGTCGTGCAAGCCGCCGCAGCCCCTGCCGGCAGCCGTCTGCTCGGCGTGCACATGGAAGGACCGTATCTCAGCCCGGAACGGCCCGGGGCCATGCGCATTCCCCTTATGCGAGAGCCCAGCGTGGACGAAGTGGCCGCCCTGCAGGACGTCGCCCAAGGCATGATCAAGTCAATGACCCTCGCCCCCGAACGGGAGGGTGGCTTGGAGCTCGCGGCATACCTCACCAAGCATGACATCATCGCCTCCATCGGCCACTCGGACGCCACATTCGCCCAAGTGACCGCAGCCGTCGGCAGTGGCGTGCGCCAGGCGACGCACACCTTCAACGCCATGCGTCCGCTTCACCACCGGGATCCGGGCACGGTGGGAGGCGTGATGGCCCATCCCGAAATCACCGCTGAGCTTATCGGCGACGGCGCGCACGTGGATCGGGAAGCCGGCAAACTGCTCATCGCGGCGAAAGGCTGGGAACGCGTGGCCCTCGTCACGGACGGCGTGGAGTTTTCGGGTCTGCCGCCGGGCCGCTACGAGCGGGCGAATGGCGTAGCCTTAACGGTTTCGGAAATTCTCGCTACGCGGGACGATGGTACGATTACGGGGAGTTCCTCGTCGCTGAATCGCAATGTCGGAGTTTACGTGGAAGCCGGTGTACCCCTCCCGCATGTTCTCGCCATGGCGAGCTTGGTACCGGCCCGGCAACTTGGGCTAAGCCACCGGAAAGGCTTGATCGAAGCTGGGGCGGATGCCGATATTGCCGTGCTCTCCCGGGACTTTCGCGTTATGCTAACGATAGTAGGCGGCGAAATTGTGTATCGCGCACCGGAATTCGCATTGGGCTAACGATCATGACCGGTATTGGTATTGACATTGGCGGCACGAAAGTTGCCGCCGGCATTGTCGACCAGGACGGTAGCATTCTGTCCACCGACCGCGCGCCGATGGTAAAGGACTCCCACGAGACGATGCTGGAGAGCATCTGTGCCGTGGTCGACCGGCTGCTCGCGCAAGCGCAGGAACGGCCGAGTGCCATTGGCGTGGCCGTTCCCGGTACGGTTGATCGTGACCGAGGCATCGCAGTATCTGCCGTCAACGTGGGCTGGCAAGACCTGCCGCTCGTTCCGCTCTTACAGGATCGGTACGATTTGCCGGGCGTCATCGCGAATGACGCCAATGCCGGCGCGTGGGGCGAATACGCGTTTGGCACGGGCAAAGACGCACAGAACTTGGTGTACATTACTGTCGGCACCGGCATTGGCGGCGGCATCATCGAAGCCGGACGCGTGGTGCGCGGGCAAGGTTCAGCAGGCGAAATCGGCCATATTCTCGTTAGTCCGGGCGGCCCGCTCTGCCCGTGCGGCGTGCGCGGCTGTTTGGAATCGCTGGCTGCCGGCCCCGGCATCGCCCGCCGTGGGCGGCAGGCTGCGGCAAATGAGCTTACGGACATCGTGCGCCGTCTCACTGATGGTGACATTGAAAACCTCACGAGTGTCACCGTGCGCGACGCCGCGGAAGCAGGGGACCCGGTGATGCAGGCGGTGCGCGACGATACGGCGCGCTGGTTAGCCATCGGCTGCCAGATTTGTCAGCAGCTCTTCGCCCCCGGGTGCATCGTCTTTGGCGGCGGTGTTATGCAAGACGGCGGACGCTTAATTCAGGAAATCCGCAATTGGTTCCAGCGTCTTGCCGGGAACCCGCATCCCGACGTAGGGAACTACATCCGACTCGCCGCGGAGAGCGAGCACTCCGGCATTGTCGGCGCGGCGGCGCTCGTCCTCCAACCGGAATCTTGAGCAAGGGAAACCCCTAGAGAGTGTGGCGCAAAGGCCACTTGCCTTAAGCTCCTATCTGCTTATCAGTGCAATCGTGCTGCATCTTGCCATCCCCTAGTCTAATGGAGTCGTCTGAGTCCTACCGGAAGCTGAGCACACCTCCGCCTTTGCTGCGGCGTCATCCTCCACGCGGCACGCTCAGTTGCCGTCACTTTCCGCCAACCATCACACGGAGCCTAGCGCGTGCCCTGACCTGCAGCCGCAATTGGGTGCCCGCGCCGTTGGGACGCACACGACGTGGGAGCCCCTGCCCGTTGCGATGTCCCTACGTATCTCTGTGCTACGATCTGCATCGGTCAAGTCGACAGATCGGCTTTGCTCCAACAGCGGCATTCTCCGTGTCTGGCGTCCGCCGCCCTTTATCCTCCATCGCTTCGAGCCTCGTTACAAGCTGCAGGCATTGCAGCGCATGCAAGCCGGTGCGCCCGAAATGGCAAAGTGCTTTACGCCACGCGAGCGCGGCGCCGATGCGTTGGTAAATCCCCCCGCACGTTGCAAAAGCTGTATCGACAGTTGTTACTATGAAGTGGGAGGTCTAATGTTCCATTGCGGTTACTCGGAAACTATGAATTTTGCACGGACGACTTGCGTCATCTTCATCGCTATACTGGGAGCGCTTGTTCTCAGCGCATGCGGCCCGCGCGCCGAGCAGGGCGGCAACCTTGACGTAACCGTATTGTCGATCTCGCCCGAACCGGCAGCGGTGGGTGACGCCGTCATCACCCTGCAAGTCCGCGACATAGCAGGCAATCCCGTTTCGGACGCCACCATTCTGGTGAAGGGCACCATGACCCACGCCGGTATGCAGCCGGTCATCGTTGGGACTGAAGCCCGCGGCGCGGGCAAGTACGTCACCGAGGGCTTCAGGTTCACTATGGGCGGCGATTGGGTCATCATTGTGCGCGCCACGTTTGCCAACGGCGCCACCGCCGAGCGGCGCATTGACCTGAAAGGCGTGCAGGGCGAGATAAAGATGGGCATGAAGTCCGATAAGCCCAAGGATGGCAATTAGACGTGGCCGTGTTGCGCAACCAGCAAACGAGACAGCGCGATCTCCTCAACGTGCCTGTCGTCGGGCGCTTCTTGCGCTGGAAGCATGCCCGTACGTCCATGCAGGCGGTACTGCTGGCGGTATCGGCACTCATCCTCTACGACGGTTTTTGGGGTCCGCAGCTTGCGCCGAAGAATCTCGCCGGCGTGCTGCCCTGGGTGCACTGGCGGGGCTTTGTTGTGCTGGCGTTACTCATTGCCGGCAACCTCTTCTGCATGGCCTGCCCTTTTATGCTGCCGCGCCGCCTGGCCAAGAAGCTCTTCCCCGCCGACCGCCCCTGGCCGACGTTCATACGGAGCAAGTGGCTGGCAATCGGCGTGCTCCTGGTCTTCTTCTGGGCGTACGAGGCGTTCGACTTGTGGGCGAGCCCCTGGCTCACCGCGTGGGTAGCCCTAACGTACTTTGTCGCTGCCTTTGCGATAGACGGTATTTTTAAGGGCGCGGCCTTCTGCAAATACGTTTGTCCTATCGGACAGTTCCACTTTGTGCACAGCATGGTGTCGCCGCTGGAGGTGAAGGTGCGCCAGCCGGACATCTGCGGGTCCTGTCCGACAAAGGACTGCATCAAGGGGCGGTATGGTCCAGTAGCGGAGCCTTCCCTCCGTCATTCCGGCACAAGCCGGAATCCAGATGAACGGGATAAACCTCGGCAAGCGCAAGTATCGCATCTGCTCCGTCATTCCCGTGAAAGCTCGCCCCGTGCCGGGGCGCGGAATCCATCTTCCGACGAACAGCGACCTCAAGCAGGTATGCGAGAGGTGACCAAGAGTCCTTCCCAGCCGGCAAGATCAGTAGCAATGCCCGCCGGCCTGCAACTTGTACAAAGTGGCTGCGAACTGTGGCTCTTCCAAGAAGGCAAAGTCGGCAACATGGACTGCACGTTCTGCCTCGACTGTATCCAGGCTTGTCCCTTCGATAACGTCGGCATCCAACTGCGTGCGCCCACCAGCGAGTTCAGGCGCTTGGATCAATGGCACTCCGGCGTCGGCACGCTAGTGAAACGCGCAGACGTAGCGGCGCTGGTTTTCGTGCTTGTGTTCGCGGCCTTTGTGAACGCCTTTGGCATGGTGGCGCCGGTCTATGTGTTGGAGCAATGGCTGGCGACACAGCTCGGCGTCACCAGTGAACCCGTGGTGCTCGGCATACTCTTCATCGTGGGACTGGTGGCCCTGCCCTTTGTGCTCGTGACCGCCGCCGCGTGGTCCAGCCGCGCGCTTGTCGGCGGCAACGAGACGTTGGCAGCCACGGCCACGCGCTTCAGCTTCGCCTTCATTCCTATTGCTTTAGGCATGTGGCTGGCGCACTATGGCTTTCACTTTCTTATCGGCGCGTTGACGGTTATTCCCGTCATGCAGAGTTTCCTAGCCGATTTTGGTGTGCCAATCCTGGGCGATCCGCAGTGGGAGCTGGCTGCCATAGTGCCTGAGGCCTGGCTGGTGCCCCTTGAACTGCTACTCCTGGAACTTGGCGTGCTCGTTTCACTGACCGCTGGCTATCGCATTGCGAGAAGCCGTCAAAGCTCCGCCGCGAGGGCGATACGCTGCCTGCTGCCGTGGGCAGTCTTGATTGTCGCGCTCTTCTTCACCGGAGCCTGGCTGATGACGCAGCCGATGGAAATGCGCGGCACGATACTTGGATGAGTAAAATAGTGCACATGAAACGTAGGTTCGATGATACCGAGGGGACTAAGAGTGTAACTTGATGCCACTGTCACGTTTGAACCGCAATCGCCGTACACCTCGTCGTGCCGGATACCAGGACTGCGTTCACCAACAGTGCCTGCCTGCGCTTGCGGCGCCGCTTTCCGTGCTCCCCGCCCCTCTGGAGCATGGCGCGGTGGGCGTCTGGGACGAGGTAGCCGTCGGCGCGCTCCTCGTGGGCTGCGCGATCGCTTACGTGGTCTGGTTCTATCTCAGTGGACGGAACGAGAAACCGCACGACAGCGACTAAGCGCCAAACATACACACATCTTGTTCCATCCGTAATGCCGACACCACAATCCAGGGCACTCCTTGAATGCGCTCTCACAGCCCAAGAACCTGCGAGGATCTCGCAAGTCAACGAAGCCGAAGCATAAGGTGTTTGGCACGTAGAGAGCTTGGTACTGGAAGGGCAAAGTCAAGAGGTTTCCCCGCAGAATCAAGTGTGAGGCGCGTGTGCTAGAATCGTGGAAGCAGTTTTCAAGTACCCTTATCTAACAGACTGTCTATTAGGGTTGCCACGCCAACTTGGTCGACTCTGAGATTGACAGCCCTGTTACCAATAGGGAGGACAAGCGAGTGTATCAACAGGGAGGAACTATCAGCGATGCGCTGGATAGTATCGCATCGAATGAGTATGTTTTGCCAGCAATTCAACGAGAGTTCGTTTGGCGGCCGGAGCAAATCACCTCTTTGTTCGACAGCGTGATGCAGGGGTATCCGTTCGGAGAGTTTCTATTCTGGCGCATAGCCAGGGAACACTCTCATGAGTATCGTTGGTACGGATTCGTCCGGGACTACCACCAGCGTGACAATCCCCATTGCCCCGACCTTGGAATCTTGCACGACAGATATCTGACAGCCGTTCTTGACGGACAGCAGCGATTAACTGCATTCAACATCGGATTGCGTGGGTCAATGTCAGTCAAACTTCCTCGCAAGAGGTGGAGCAATTCGGATGCCTTTCCGCGCCGTGTTCTGGCTTTAGACCTTTTGTCGTCCGGACCGGATGAATATGGAAACCTCTACACCTTCGAGTTTATCGATGAAAACAGGATTGGACTTGAGGGCGATCGACTTTGGTTCAGGGTTTCGGATATCAGGACTCTGGAGACGGGCCCGGACATGAATGATTGGCTCCTTGAAAGGGAATTGGATCGCGATAAGCAACGCGTCGCTTTCCGATCCCTTGATCGGTTATACAAAGCTATCTGCGTCGATCAGACAGTGATTTACTACGAAGAAAAAAGACAAGACATCGACCGCGTCCTAAACATATTCATTCGTCGCAACAGTGGCGGAACTGTGCTCTCTTACTCAGACCTCTTGTTGAGCATTGCCGTATCGCAATGGACAGAACTAGATGCACGTAAAGAGGTGCACGAGTTGGTCGATGAATTGAACCGTGTTGGAAACGGGTTCAGTCTATCGAAGGATTTCGTGCTGAAAGCCGGACTCATGCTTGCCGATATAGCAAGCGTAGGTTTCAGAGTCGAGAACTTCACTCACGGTAACATGTCGGTGCTTGAAAAGAACTGGTCAAGAATTCGCGAAGCACTGACCGCTACCGTCGAACTCGTAGCAAGTTTCGGGTTTGACGGCACTACTATCCGGGCGCAGAGCGCCCTGCTACCGATTGCCTACTACTTCTATCGGCAAGGAATGCCATCAGGCTTCGCTACTCGCGATAGCTACGCTGACGAGCGCAACGCAATTCGTGGCTGGCTCACGAGATCGATACTGAAAGCCTCTGGGATTTGGGGCAGTGGTCTAGACACGCTGCTTACCGATCTTCGCGATGTTATACGCACTACAGACGGCAGACAATTCCCGGCACATGAGATGCGTCGCGTAATGGCGCAGCGGGGCAAGAGTCTCGAGTTTTCAGCGGAAGAAGTCGAAGACCTAGCGGACATTGGGTATGGGGACAGCAGGCTATTTGCATTGCTAAGGTTATTGTTCTCGTTTATAGATTCGCGCAATCGGCTGCATATCGACCATGTGTTCCCGGCCAGTCGCTTTGCACCGGCCCGGCTCACCAGAGCCGGCCTCAGCGACAATCAAGTCGACGCGTTTCGTGATTGCGCCAATCGACTTGGCAATCTCCAGTTGTTGGACGGTGATATCAACAACGAGAAGCGGGCCAAGTTGCCGAAGGAATGGTTGGCTGAACATTTTCCGGACCCTCAAGCTCGCCTGCGTTATCGCGACCAGCACTATCTAGACGAACTTCCCGGAGAGATAGTTGATTTTATGGAGTTCTACGAGGCACGGCGACAGCGGCTGCAACACAGCATTGACAAGATAATAAATACAGTATAATCGCATGTAAGCAGGAAACCCGCTCCATCTGTTTGTGCCCATACTAGTAGGGCAGGGCACCAAGCGTATCCTTGTTTACCGGCCTAAGGACGATGGGCAGCGGGAATAGCCACAAAACTAGTCCCAATCTAATCGTCAGCCGACAATTGACGCACGGGCGTCGCGAGCAGGCCGATTTCGTCGATCTCGATTTCCACAATGTCGCCGGCGCGCAGGGCCGCTTCTTCTGTCACGATGATGCCCGTGCCGGTGCTCACCACGGTGCCAACCGGCACCGGATTATTGCGCACGAGATATGCGGTCAGCGTCTCAAACGGGTGCCGGATCTGGTCGGTGTTTGCCGAACCCTCGAAGATTACTGTGCCGTTGCGGCGAATGCGCGCCGTAATCTCCAGGTTGTACGGGTCCGTGAGTTCGCCGGCGGTGACCATAGTCGGGCCTAAAGCCGTACAACCCAGAAAGATTTTGGACTGGGGCAGGTAGAGCGGATTCTCCCGCTCGATGTCCCAGGCCGACACGTCATCGCAGATCGTATACCCGATGATTTCATTGTCGAAGCCCAGCACGTAGGCGAGCTCCGGTTCCGGCGCCGTAAACGTGGAATCCACGCGAATGCCGATGGGTTCATTCGGCCCGGCACAATGTTGCGTGTCCCCCTTATAGAAGATCTCCGGGCGGTCCGATTGGTACACCTTGTCGTAGATGCCCATGCGTCCTTCCATGTCGGCGTCGCGGAATTCGGCGCTGCGGCGATAGGTCACCCCGCAGCCCCATACCTGGGGTGGAAAGAGCGGCATGGTGAGCCGCGGCTCGTCCGGCTCCAGTAGTTCTGCATAGGCATGAGCGCCGCCTGATGCCTCCGCAAGCTTCTCCTCGATAACCGCGTCGAGCGAGCGGCGCTGCCGACGGGCTTCATCCACGAAATCAAGCGTCGTGGTTAAGTCATGGGCCGGATCCGTGATGTCGAAGACTTTCTCATCCTGCACCACGCCGACGTGAACGCTCTGATCCACGTCATAGAATTGCACCAGTTTCACGGTTTCTTTTTCCTCTCAGCTTCCGTTCTTATACCTCGCCAAACGATGTTCGCCCACTCTAAGAATCTCGGAATAGCCCCAGTCATTCCTGTAAGTGTTGAGTAATTCGTTGACAGAGTCCGCTTTCCATTCTGATGTGTTGACGGTGCATGTCATTCCGAGCGAAGCGTCGAACCCTGTTCGCGGAATCTAGGGTCCCTACTTTAACGGCTTCAGCATACTAGATTCCGCGCTAAGAGCGACTCTTCGCTGCGCTTCGTTCGGAATGACATGTGTACTAGTCATGTCTAACACTGCGAAAGGTTGCTTTTGTTCTCAAATCTGTCAACGAATTATCTGACATTTACAATTCCCGGCGCACGCCGGAATTCAGGGGGCATAGGAGGCTAACGCTCGCTCGTCGGCCAGCTCTGCTTCACCCGCATCCCAGCCTTCTCCCAGCATGGAGAACTTTGCATAACTCCGGTCGGAGGCGCAAGAATTATCCCCTCTCCCCCAGGAGAGGGAGTGCCCGCTTGAAAGTGGGGCTATGCAATGGTCTCCCCAGGGAGAGGGGATTAAGACAATTCCCTCAGGTTCTAGTTACGCCAAGTTCTCCATCTGTGGGAAAAGGGGCTGCACGCGATTCTCCCAAATGATCGCACGACAGTATGCCTCTATTCTACTGCTTTCACAATGTGCACACCGTTGAGCGCCATGTGAAAGAGAAAGACGAGGTGCAGCAAGTCGCCGTCGTGCGGCATAGCGCCTATTTCTTGAGCTATCTCGACCGGCAAGTCGTATGTCTGCACGCAGTTCTCCGGTACCACCACCTGGCAGTCGCGCTGGATGGCATTGGCGCTAAGACGCAGGTACATCGCCGTTTGGTAAACACAGAGATCCGTGCAGTCGCCCATGACGAGAAAGTATGCCACCTCCGGGTGCTGTCGGAGCCATTGCGCCAAACCGGTGCCGTATGCCGGGTGCAGCGAGTTCTTTTCTATAACCGTAAAGTTAGCGGCGGCAGGCAAGCCGGCAAGCTCCGGCACCGTATTAGATTCGTCTTGGCCGGCGACGCAGTGCGGGCCGAATTGGCCGAATTCCAGGGCATCGGGATGGTGCGTGTCCTGCGGCAACAAGAAGTGGCGCACACCAAGGGAGTGGCAGCGCTCGATTGCCGCTTGCACCGGCGCAATCAACCCCTTGACCCGTTCTCCCGCCAGCGGCCCTTTGTGGCAGAAGCCATTGACCATATCTACGACGAACACCGCGACATTCTCTGCTCTGACTCCGTTAGCGGCCCAATCGCTTGCCAAATCAAGTGGCGCGAGACCAGCGTGCCAGCCGGTCAAGTATGCCAAGAACGCATCACTGCCCTGCATTAGTGCTTGAGAACGCTCGGGAAATTGCGTGCTCACGTTTTGCCTCCTTTATCAGTCCGCCAACAAACGCCGCGCTCCGGCATAGTGCTTCAAGCTCTTATTGTGCTTGAAATCGCTAGGACTGTAAGAAGCTGCAAAAGGGATGTGAATAACAATCAGCCTCCCAATCATCGCCCACATCCCCATTCCCACTCCCCCATAGAAACTGGGTGTAGTGCGGGGGGCAGGCCCCCGCTTGCGATGGCGCCTGCGTGGCAAAGGTGTTTTCGTGGCAACGGCGTTGACGTGGCACGGAGAAGATGGATTCCCGCGTGCGCGGAAATTGTAAGTATTGAGTAATTCGCTGACAGAATTCGCATTCCATTCTGAAGGGTTGACGGTGGATATCATTCCTGTAAATGTCAGGTAATTCTTTGACAGATTTGGTAGAAGAAACATGGGAGCAGGGCTCTGTGCTTGCCTGAATACATGTCATTCCGAACGGAGCGTAGCGGAGTGAGGAATCTAGAGTGCTGAGACCGTGAAAGTGTGTTGAGCTGGGATCCTAGATTCCTCGCTACGCTCGGAATGACAAGGCCTTGTAGCACTCTCTACGGGAAAGCGAATTCTGTCAACGTATTACCTGGCACTTACAGGATTGACGGACCAGGGTGCTGTCTCTCTTTCATAGAAATGCGCGAATTGTTTCACCAACCCCGATGTCAAGCGCATGTGCCGCGCTGGCACGGGGCAAGGCGATTTCGATACGCCCGCCGCTATTCACCACTGCCATAAGGCCATCGCCCGCCGCATAGTGGAGCGTGATGCCGAGAATGGAGCGCCCGCCAATTTCAAAACGAGTGCGCTGAGGTTCTGGGCCAAGGTCTTCCAACCGCAGGTTGGTAATCAGGTTTCCAAAAATTTCAACGTGAATTACTTCGCCCCGGATGTCACTTCCGCACCGCTGGGGGAGCGGCCAGGGCAGCCGCGCCATACCGGATACTAATGTGCCGAGAACTTCAGGCTGGACACCTTGCGCTAGATGGGCGGCGACCGGGGCAAAGATGTCACGCCCATGGAACGTTGCGCTCACGTGTGACCGCCAGTATTCCGGTCTATCCAGAACGTAGATCCGGGCAGCGGCCGGATCCGGGACCACGCTCGTAAGCACACCGTTATCCGGCGCGACGAACAGGCCTTGCGCAGTTTCGGCGAGTATGGCGGCACGCTCGCTGCCCACGCCGGGGTCCACAACAACGACATGGATGCAATGCGGTGGGAAGTGCGGTACGGCCGATTCCAACGCGAACGTGCCTGCACGAATATCGTGCGGCGGTATTTCGTGTGTAATGTCCACGATGGATGCGTGGGGCGCCAGGCGTAGAATTACGCCCTTCATTGCGCCCGTGAACCCGTCCGCGGTGCCAAAGTCAGTAGTGAGGGTGATGACAGTCGACATAAGACAGACCGTGGGGCAGAATCTATGACGGTCTCACACTGCCGCATGCAGCAAAAGCACACTGCTCCTCGCGGCAAGACGTGGCGAGAGACAATGGAGGACCTGACCGAGACGAGGAATCTTCCACGCAGGCCGCCGAGTTCACTGCAGTCGGCCGCAAACGTCCGTTTTCCTGCCGGTCGGCGATACGGTTCGGCCGTCGCCAAAGCAAGCCCCCGACGTGTACAGACCTACTTTGCTTCCCCTTCCGGCTTGCGGGTAGTGCGCGAGCGGGAAGGCGACCGCTGCGACCGAGCGGTGGTAGCTGGGCGACGTCCGCCGCTGCGAGAGCGAGTGGCCGACGATTGCCTGCCGCGCGCTTGTCTCCCTCGCTGGACCGGCCGCGGCCACAAGTCTGCCGGGGTAAGCAGCGCCTTGAGCTTCTCTTCCACCTGCTTCGCGTCGAGCTCCTCCGACTCCCCGGCCAATGACACTGCTTGCTTCGCCACCGTGCGTGACGCGCGCTTCTTCCACACTTTTAGCAGCGTTCCTACCAACTGTTCTTCATACTGCTGCTTCCACTCCCGTTGATAGGAATAGTCGTCCGGCCAGGCCATGGCGACCGTCTGTGCAAGGCAGCGCACGATGACGGCATCGGCAAGCTCATTCCATCCTTTTTCTCTGGCAGCGGCAGCGAGCGTAAAAAGGGCCTGGGGGTGCTTGGCTAAGGCCTCGGCGGCATCCTTCACGATTTGCTCGTCGTCCAAGGCCGTCAGGGCTGCGGCGAAGGTTTGAAAGGGGGCAAGATCGCATTCAACCGGATCAACGGCGGTCGCAGCCCCGATGGCGGCGCGCGCCCAACTCAGCGTCTCTTCTTTTTCAGGCGCTGCGTCTGCCAGGCTTTGCGCTTTCTGCGAAGCCATCATCAATTGCGTAGCCGGGATATCATTCCATACCAAAGTAATCATCGATCAGTGTCATCCTCTCGTGTCTGTCGGAAGTAATTGTTGCTCTTGCATTCGTCTCTTGGGCGCTAGAATTGCACCGGTTGCTCCGCTGCGTATCCTCCGGCTCATGCAATGTATCTGAGATTTGCAGGCTGCGACGACGGTACATGCCAAGAACCTCTGCCTACCATTCTGAATTATCGCAGGCTGCACGGAGAAAGGCTACCTGTCAGGTGCCCGTGAGTATCAGTAGTACACGCATTCCAATGGGAACGTGCTGAATGATGGGGGCATGTTGAGTCTGAAGTCTCTCCCTCACTCAAGCCCTGCTAAGCGCTCGCTAATCTGCTGGGCCCGCAACTCTAGGTCGCCAAGCTTCTCGCGCTCTTTTTCCACAACCGGCGGCGGCGCGCGATTTACAAAGTTCTCGTTAGCCAGCAGGCCCCGCGTGCGCTCAAGATTGGCCAGCACACTCTCCTCTTCCTTGAGCAGCCGCTGGCGCTCTTGCTCCACGTCGCGCAGCCCGGCGAGCGGCACGTACACGGCCAGGCGGCTGGTAAGCACCGACACGGCCTGCTCCGGCTTCTCAGTGAGAGCCGCGTGGACGGTGAGCGGCCGTACGCGGCCCAGCAATTCTATGACTGCGGTGTGGTCCGTCACTGCGTCGCTGTGCACACCGGCCGCGATCGTCGCGGGAATATAGCGGCCCGGTTCCACCTCGTATTCGGCTCTGACATTGCGTACGCCGCGTATCGCCTCGATGAGTTCGTCAAGGAAGTCTTCAGCTTCCCGGTCGCGTTCACCCGCCTCCGGCCACGGCGCGACGATGAGGCTTTCGGTGTCGCCTTCATCGGCCTCAGGATGGAGGTAGTGCCAGATTTCCTCCGTAACAAACGGCATGAAGGGATGCAGCAGCCGCAGAATTACAGCGAGCGTATTCTCCAGCACGCTCTGTGTAACCGCCTTGGCGCCAGCATCTTCACCGTACAGACTCACTTTGCTAGCTTCAATGTACCAGTCGCAGAACTCACTCCAAACGAACTCTTGTAGTGTTCGTCCGGCTTCGCCCAAATGGAATTGCTCGAGCAGCCGTGAAACCTCAGCAATCGTGTGGTTGCGGCGGCTGATAATCCAGCGATCCACAAGTGAAAGCTGAGACGGGTCGGGCTCCGGCGAAATTGCTGTGACATCTTCCGGGCGACTGCTCAGCACGAAGCGGCTGGCGTTCCACAGCTTATTGGCAAAGTTCCGCGCCGCTTGAATGCGCTCAGTGGTGAAACGCATGTCGTTGCCCGCGGTGGTGCCCGTGACGAGCGCAAAGCGCAGTGCATCCGCGCCGTATTCCTCCACCATGACGAGCGGGTTGATCACGTTGCCCCGCGTCTTGCTCATCTTCTGGCCTTCCACGTCACGGATGAGCCCGTGCAGGTAGACCGTGTCGAAGGGGATGTCGCCCATGTTCTCGATACCCATCATGATCATGCGCGCCACCCAGAAGAAGAGGATGTCGTGGCCGGTCTCCATGACGGTGGTGGGGTAGAACGTGCGCAGGTCCTCCGTATCGTCGGGCCAGCCCAACGTCGAATGCGGCCACAAGGCGGAGCTAAACCACGTATCGAGCACGTCCGGGTCCTGCCGCAGGGTGCCGCCGCACTCCCCGCACGTCTCCGGATTGTCCATGGGGTCGTCCACCGGCGGCACCGCGATAGTCTCGCAGGCGTCGCAGTACCACACGGGAATACGATGCCCCCACCAGAGCTGCCGCGAGATGCACCAATCGCGGAGGTTCTCCATCCAGTTGTAGTAGATGCGCTCGAAGTGCTCGGGCAGAATGCGAATCTTGCCGCTGCGCACCGCCGCGATGGCAGGCTCCGCGAGGGGCTTGGTTTCCAGCCGCCACTGCTTGCTCACCAGCGGCTCCACCACGATGTCGCAACGCGTGCAGTGACCGATGGCGTGGCGAAGGTTCTCGATCTTCACCAGACGCCCCTGGGCCTCCAGCTCGCGCACGACCGCCGCGCGGCAGGCGTAGCGGTCCATACCCGCGTAGGCCGCGCCGGCATGCTCGTTCATGGTGGCGTCGAGGTTTAGCACGTTGATGAATTCGAGACCGTGTCGTTGGCCGATTTCGAAGTCCGCAATATCGTGCGACGGAGTCACCTTGAGCGCTCCCGCGCCAAACTCCGCCTCCACCGCATCATCGGCAATGATGGGGATTTTCCTCTCAGTTAATGGGAGGCTTACCTCTTTGCCTAAGAGATGCCGGTAGCGCGGGTCGTCCGGATTCACGGCAACAGCGGTATCGCCCAGCATGGTCTCGGGCCGCGTGGTCGCGACGGTAATTGACGTAGAATCATCGTCCACGAGCGGGTATGAAATATACCAGAGGTGGCCGTCCTCTTCCTCATGGGCGACTTCAAGATCGGAGAGCGCGGTGGCGCACCGCGGGCACCAGTTGGTGATACGCTCGCCACGGTAGATGTGGCCTTTGTGATAGAGCCGCACGAACGTGCTGCGTACGGCGCGGGCCGGCCCCGGATCGAGCGTAAACGTATCCCGCGACCAATCGCAGGACGCGCCGAGGCGGCGGTGCTGGTCGTCGATGACGTCACCGTACTTCTGCACCCACTTCCACACCCGCGCCTCGAATTGCGTGCGGCCCAGCTCTTGCTTTGAGGTGCCTTCTTCCTGCAGCAAGCGCTCCACCACCACCTGCGTCGCAATGCCCGCGTGGTCGGTGCCGGGCACCCACAGAGTGACATCGCCGCGCATGCGGTGCCAACGCACGAGCACGTCCTCGATGGCGGCCGTGAGCGCGTGGCCCAGATGGAGTTCCCCAGTGACATTCGGCGGCGGCATGATGACCGTAAACGGCTCGCCTTCAGCATCGGTACGCGGGGCGAAATAGCCCCCTTCCTCCCAGAAGGGGTACCAGCGCGCCTCCACCGGCGCGGGTTCGTAGGTTTTGTCCATTGACTGTCGTGAATCTGTCTCCGGTTTGGCTTTGGCCATCCTCGGGTTATCCTTTCCGGTCTCTGCTTTTCCCTGACCCAAGTCTCGCGTTCACAGCAACAAAAACCCGCTCTCATCGCCAGACGAGAGCGGCCGAACTACACCTACGACGGTTAGCAAAGCCGTTGTCGCGTTTGCAGCCAAGCGCGGCAACGCTAACCAATTAGCGTCCTTGTAATGGTCTTTTCGATACCCCACTGTCCATAAGGACCCTCTCAGCAAGCTATGCGGCAATAAGCCCTGCATGAAAATAGACTCCACAACAAGCCAGCTACCTGTTGTGAAGCCCAAAACTTGGTAGCGCATACGGGATTCGAACCCGTGATCTCCGCCTTGAGAGGGCGGTGTCCTCGGCCACTAGACGAATGCGCCACGCCAGCCTCTGTGACACAGGCTTCTTCTCTTGAGTATAGGCGAAAATAGAGTGTCGGTCAAGGGGAGAAGGAAGGCGGCGCCTGTGTCCGAGGAGGCTGGGCGGATATGGGATGGCGGGATCGTCATGCTGCCGCAGCGGCTCATCTGTCTATCCTTGCCTCTCTTCCGCAAGCTGAAGCAGGGCATCGCCGTGGACGCGAAAGAGACGCCACTCGGGCAGCATTTCCGCTCCTAGGCCCTCATAGAAGCGGTGGGAGTCCGTGTTCCAGTCCAGAGCCATCCAATCGAATCGCACGCAGCCGCGTTCTACGGCAATAGCCGCCACGCGTCGCAGGAGGAGTGTGCCTAACCCGCGGCGTCGGTATCCAGGGGACACGTAGAGGTCCTCCAGATACATGCTCCGCCCGGCAAGGAACGTGGAATAGGTGTGGAAGTAAACGGCGTATCCCGCCGGCTCGTCGTCCGCAAACCCGAGTAGCGCCTCGGCCGCCGGCGGGTCACCAAATAGCGACGCTCGCAAGGCTTCCTCCGTCGCCGTCACTAGATGTGTCAGATGTTCGTACTCCGCCATGCCTTGAATTAAGGCCAAGAGCCGGGGCACGTCATCTGCCGTCGCACGACGTATCGTGAGCCGGGGCTGTTTGGTCATCGCTGTCACCGTCCTTCTGGGTTGCGGGGCTCCAATGGCGCGGTATCCGATCCCTAGAGCCAACGTATCTCGAAGTAGGTCTCTGCAGAGTCTCGCTGCGACACCCTAAGAGGTATCTCAATCCCCTATTGCGGGCCGGGAGCGCACCAGGGCTCGACAACGACGCCGGGCCAGGTCCGTTTCCAGCGGCTGGCTTTCTCCTCGTACCACCCAGGCAAGCCGTACGAATAGTTGGGGCGGACGACCATCCGGAAAACATCGACAAAGCCGAAGGGGGCGTAAACGTCGTAGCCCTCTGGCGTCTTGCGCAGTCCCAGGGCGGTGCAGCAGTGGAGGAAACTGTCGATGCCTTCTTTCGTACTGTGGAGAGGCTGGTGGGGAACGCCGAACTTCGCGGGATACCAGAGGTGAACGCGGGCCTGATTGCGGACTTCGACATTGACGCCTAGCTCCGCGAAAGCCGCCGCGCATCGCCGGATTGTCCGGTCCTCTCCCTCCCAACTGAGGTCGTCGAGGTCGCAGTAAAGGACATCGTAGTCTATGATGCCGTAGTCCGGAGGGAACCCGCTTACATTGTTCCAGACAGTCTGACAGAGGCAGCCTGCGGCTAGGTAGGCGTCCGGCAGCTCAAGCTCTGCCAACCGGTCCGTCAGCGTCCGAATGTTCTCATTTCCGAGAACGATGTCGAGGAACTGCGCGTGGGGGTCCGTTTGCATATGCGCCATGCTTCCCGGAATGCTCGTCTCCACGAGGGGGCCTCCACTATGAGCTCTGCGTCGCTCTATTCGACATCCTTATAGTGGTCCGCCGTCCGTCTGGCGGGCAGTGACGTTTCATGGGAACTCTACCACAGCCAAGCAGGGCGGTCTTCAGGCGATCCACCGGACCTGGGACTGTCTACAGGTGCGGAATTATCCGCATGCTTAAGTTTCATGCTTCATTGAAGCCTGGTGGGCGCAGCTTGAATTGCAGGGCAACCGATCATGTGGGGCGCACGCGTTTTCTTCAGCTAATGATTGACATACAATAGACCCGAAGCGGCTTTCAGGACTTGCTGTTTATGACCCTTCGTAAGGAATGCTAATCTGCCCAATGCGCGTGCTTCGTTCACTTATTCTTCTGATTCTGGTCGCTAGCTTGTTGGCAACGAGTTGTCTGAGCGCGTCCCAAGAGCGTGCGATATTCAAGTCGGCGTTGCTGCTCACCGAAGTACTGCCGCAGATTCCAGTCAAGCCGCTTAACGTTTTGGGCAATCCCATTCGACAGGAGCGTACCGACTACAGCGGGACAGACCCCGCGCTCGTTGGCGACCTCTACCTGCCTGACGGTGACGGGCCGTTTGGGGCAATTCTCATCTATCTGGGCATTGCATCGCCGGCGGACGATCCCTATGCCCAAGCGCTGGTGCGCGGCCTGGCGCAGCAAGGGATTGTGGTGCTCATCCACCAGTCGCGCCGCATGGAAGCCGGCATCATCGATCCCGCGGAAGTCGAAGGTATCGTCCAAGCCGTGCGTTATCTGCGGGAACGCCCAGTGGTCGACCGCGAGCGCGTGGGCATTCTGGGGTTCTCAGTCGGTTCCGGCCTTGCGCTGCGGGCGGCGGCGGATCCGCGCATCCGCGACGACGTCGCGTTTGTGCACAGTTTTGGCGGCTACTTTGACGCGGCGAATGTGCTTAGTGCCGTGACTACGCAGCAGGTCATTGTCGACGGCAAAGCCGTGCCCTGGACGCCAGATCCTCTCGCCGCCAGCCTGTTTCAGCATGCGCTGCTGGCTACGGTTGAGAGTGAGGCTGAACGGGCGCAGTTACAAGCCGCTCTCGCTGGGGAAGGTGAACCACCGGATGAACTTTCACAGCGTGGACGCACGCTGCTTGCTCTCTACGAGAATGAAGACCCGCACCGCACCCGGGAAATACTGGCACGCGATCCGACTCTGGTGGGTTGGCTGCAGGAGATATCGCCCTCAACCGATATGCGGAACGTGCATGCACGGCTCTACATCGCCCACGACCACGCCGACGCTTTCCTACCCCACAGCGAATCGCTGCTCCTTGAGGAGGCGGCCCGTGAACACACAACCGTGGTGTTTCGGTCGTTTGTCCTCTTTGCCCACCTCTACCCGACGAACGACGCCGGCCAGCTCATCTTTCTCCGCGAGGTGTGGAATCTCTATTGGCACGTGGTCGCAGTGCTCGAGGAGGTGGCCTAGGGTCTAGCCTGAGATGGTGTTTAGGCTAAGGCCAAGAGGCGGGGGACAAGCCCCCGCGCTACGGCAGTAGAGCCATTGCCTAAGACCCGCGTCGCCCGCATTGCTATACCAGCAGTGCTGAGGCCGCTGTGCCAAGCCCCAGTCGTAGTACGGTAGCGCAGGTTTGCAACCTGCGCCACCCGCTGGGATGAAAACCTTGAGGTTTATGGTCTTACTTCATGGTCGTCACACAATTATAAATCAACCATATTCGATGGTGTAACCCTTCAAACCGAGCAAACGTTACCCATCAACCCTGTCCATACACCAGGGAGGAGCCGCGATGCACACCTCCCCAGAGAATACCTGCGCTGTCTACCGGCGCACGGTCGCTTGTCCTGGAAGAGGAAGCGTTCCGCCTGACGTGAGTTGATAGCGGTCGTCCGGAGCTAAAGAGCGGGGGACAAGCCCCCGCGCTACGGCAGGAGTTCGCCTCACCGCTGCCGGAGGTAGCCTTTGGGCTGTGGTTCCGAATGGCCGCAGGTTTCAAACCTGCTCTACCGGAGAGCGTGGTGTTCGTCTGAAGAAAACCCGCAATGAACACGGTTAACGCTGTTCGCCGACCGGCACTGAGCAGAAGGCTAGACCTGCGAGCCGTATCCTTGAGCTGGCCTCGCCTACATGTGTTCCGGCGCGGACATGCCCATCAGGCTGAGGCAGCGTGCCAGCACGAGCTTGGCCGCTTGCACGAGTTGCAGGCGGGCGCGTGAGAGCGCGAGCTTGTCGGAGTCTATCACGCGGCAGTCGCGGTAGAAGGCATGGAAGAGCGCTGCCAATTCCTGGGCAAAGAACGCCAGCCGGTGGGGCGCATGCTGCATGGCCACGTCTTCGACGAGTTCCGGCAGGCGGATCATAAGGCGCAGCAGCGCAAGCTCCGCCGGATGCTGCAAGAGGTCGAGATCGGAATCGCCTGAGCCGACGCCCTCCTGTTGCGCGCGTTTCAAAATGCTCGCCGTCCGCGCGTGGGCATACTGGATGTAATACACCGGATTCTCGTCCGACTGCTCCTGCGCCAGGTCCAGGTCGAACGTCATGGCGGTATCCGGGGACCGCGCCACCAGGAAGTAGCGGCTTGCGTCAACGCCGACCTCCTCCACTACTTCACGCACGGTTACGACGTCACCGGTGCGCTTGGACATGCGTACCTCTTCACCGCCCCGCAGCACGCGCACAAGCTGGTAGAGGAGAATCGTTAGTTGTTCGGGGTCGTGCCCGAGAGCTGCCAGTGAGGCTTTGACCCGCGGCACATGACCGTGATGGTCCGCGCCCCAGACATCGATGAGGCTCGTGAAGCCTCGTTCCAGCTTATAGGCATGGTAGGCAACATCGGCGGCAAAATACGTCGGTTCGCCGTTGCTCCGCACCAGGACATTGTCTTTATCATCCTCAACGTCGCTCGAGACGAACCAGGTTGCCCCTTCTCGCTCGGCCACGCGGCCGCGCTCGCGCAAGGTGTGTATGGCGGCCTGCACGCGGCCTTCATCCTCCAACCAGGCCTGAGAAAGCCACTCGTCAAACGCTACGCCCAATAGCGCACAGTCCTCACGGATAGAATCCAGCATCAGGGCAAGGCCGCGCTTGTGGAGCTTGTGCAGTGCCTCACTTTCCGGGATGTGCAGCAGTGTATCGCCATCTTCCTGCTTGACCTGCTTGGCAAGCTCAATCATATACTCCCCGGCGTAGCCGTCCGCCGGCACGTGAGCGTCCATAGCGTGCAGTTGCTGGTAACGTGCCAGCAGCGTGCGGGCAAAGGTATCCATCTGGCCGCCCACGTCGTTGACGTAGTACTCCCGCTGCACGGCGTAGTTTGCGGCTTCCAACACCCGCGCCAGCGTGTCACCGAGCACGATATTGCGTCCGCTGCCGATGGTGAGCGGGCCGGTGGGATTGGCGCTGCAAAACTCGATCTGGAGCGCAGCGCCGCCGCCCACGTCGCAGTCGCCGTACGCTTCACCTTGGGCGACAACTTCGCCTACCTGCTGCGCCAGCCATGTCTCGTCCAAATGGAAGTTGATGAATCCGGGCGGGGCCGCGGTGGCCTTAGCAAGGTATGGGCTCTCCGGCAGCGCCGCCACAATCACCTCGGCAACCTGCATGGGCGGCATGCGCACGGCGCGCGACAACCGCAGAGCCAGATTAGAGGCGTAATCGGCTTTTTCCGGCGGGGCGTACTCTACGGTCACGTCGGCATTCGCCAGCAGCGGGAGCTTATTCTCCTGCTGCGCCACGCCGAGTGCCTGCACCAGGAGTCCGCGAATGTGCGTGCGTGCCGATTCTCTGTTCATGGGTTTTATTCGTTCCTGCTCTTTGACACTCGACGGCCTGGTAACGACTCTCTCATGCGGTAGCATTACCGTTCGTTCAGAGTCGACAGTTCCAAATAAAGAAAGCGACCGCTTGGTGGCCGCTATCTGTAATCTCCATACTACGTTGTAGCGCCCTCGATTTCAAGCCTTGGCTACGATTGGCCAGGTTCTCCTTCCTGCGTACGGCTGCCCAGCGCGTGGTATTCTAGTGCTACGTAAGCAGCAGCAAAGAACGCGCGTCGCCGCACTTGAGAATGGTAGGTAGCATGATTGTAGACGTACACTCGCACATGGCAGATTCGACGCTTCATCTTAGTGATGAGTTCAAGTCCGATCTCGATGCATCGTGGAAAGACCATACTATTCACGCGCCGCCGGAGGTGCACCGGCAAGAAGCAGTCGCCGACGTGGACGCTGTCATCGTCTTTCCGCTCAACGCGCCGTACAGCGGCATTGTGGTGCCCAACGAATACGTGGCCGACTATGTGCGCGGGGCCGGTGAGAACGTTATCGGCTTTGCGAGTGTCGACGCCAACGATGTGGATGCCCCCGACCAGCTTGAACATGCGGTCAAGCAACTCGGTCTGCGCGGCCTCAAGATCGGCCCAATCTACCAGGGCTACGATCCACTTTCCGCTGGGGCGCTCGCCATGTTTGCGAAAGCCGAGGCGCTCAGCACTCCCGTGATGTGGCACCATGGCACGACCTTTGTGCGCAAAGCGCCGCTGAGGTTCGCCCAACCCTGGCAGGTGGACGAGGTTGCTATTCGCTTTCCCGATCTCAAGATCATCGTGGCGCACATGGGACATCCCGGTGTCGGAGAGACCGTCTCTGTCGTGCGCAAGCAGCCGAACGTCTTCACCGACATCAGCGGACTCTATCCCCGCCCTTGGCAGTACTATAACGCGCTCATGACTGCCGTCGAATACGGCGCTACGCACAAGTTGCTCTTCGGCACGGACTTCCCACTCTTCTCCGCCGCTGACACGATGGCCGGGCTACGCAATGTCAACGCGCTGGTAGAAGGCACCGCGCTCCCGCGTGTGCCGGAGGACGTCATCGAGGGGATTATCCACCGCGAGAGCCTGGCGCTGCTGGGACTGGAGTAGGTAGTCTCTTTTTCGGCACGAAAGTTGGCCAGTGCCAGGTTGCTTGCACGTGCGTGCTCATCCTGTTCGCTGAAGACCGAATGCTTTGAACATTCGTGTTGAGGGTCGCGCAAAGCTCCTGCTAAAGCATGAGCGGGAGACCGTGGAAATTGGTGGGCAGCGCTTACCAGACCCCGTTCGCCCTGAGCTTGTCGAAGGGTAAACGGGGTCTGGTGTGTTGGCTTACGGGCTTTTCGCACAAGGCGAGTCTCGTGCGAGAACCGGGCTATTGGCTCTCTTGCTCAAGCCGAATGGAAACTACGCTTGAGCCCCATGCGCGACGGATATTGCGCGCAGCGTACTTCTGCGCTATCGGAGTTCGCTAGGTGAGAGGTTCTTCTTCCGGGACCTCTTCCTCGTGCTCCGCAGGCTCTTTGCCAAAGAAGCGCTGCATGATCCAGTCGTTGACGCCCCACGCGCGGATGGCCGAGTAGAGCACCCAGAGACTGAACACCCGCTGTAGGGCGGATTGCGAAAGCTGCTGGGCAATCAAAGCGGCCACCAGGCCGGCGGCAACCGCGCCAATGGCGATAAGAAACACCGGCTTGAGCTTCAGATTCTTCATGCGGTAGTGCGTGAAGGCCCCGGCCAACGTGGTGGGGATCATTACCACGAGCGAAATGCCCTGGCCGATGTGCTGGCCGTACCCCAGAATGAGCACCGCGGCCGGTACCATGATGATGCCGCCGCCGACGCCCATCGTACCGCTGAGCAGCCCCACGCTAAAGCCAATAGCGAGACTTAAGAGAAATACGCTCAGTTCGGGATCGAGCGTCATGCCGCTTCCTCCCGGTGGAACACGAGACTCCAAACCGCCATGACTGCCAACAACACAAAACCGGCAATGAGGATGGCATTGCCCAGCACGGGATGCTGCAAGAGCATGCGCAGGCCCACGGCGGTGAGCAAGACGGCAAAGAGGCGCTTGAGTTGCTTTTGATTAATGCGGTGGGAGATGCGCACGCCGATGGGCGCCGCAAGCACGGCGCTGATCATGAAGCCGGCGCCCGCGATGTACGCCGGCACGTCGTTTCCCGGCGGTTCGTCGCGCGGCCACAGGGCATAGACGAGAGACGCAGCTATGGCCGTGGGCACGATGGCGCCCAGGCTGACGGCATGGGCTTGCCGCTGCGACAAAGCCAAATAGGCCGTAATCAACGGAACGATGACAACACCGCCGCCGACACCGGCGAGACCGGACAAGGTACCGCCGGCAATGCCCACGGCAATGTAGCGCCACAGGGGGATGGAGTTCATGGCCCCAAAATACTAGCACGGATAGGACTGTCCTACAACGAATAGACCACGAAGCGATAGCGTAGGACAGCACGTAGGGGCACGACATGTCGTGCCCCTACGCCCTTCGCGCTGACAAGGGTAGGTATTCTATAATCGACTTCACGTGTCATTCCAAACGGAGCGCAGCGGAGTTTCGCTAAGAGCGCGGAATCTAAGGCACAGCCCTGCAAAATCAGCATCTTTAGATTCCGCGAACCCTGTTCGACGCTGCGCTCGAAATGACATTTACATACCCCTGTCAGCGCCCTTCGCGTGAGTGTTCCGGCTGTGCCTGAGGAAGATCTCTGGGTCGCGGCAGCCAGCACTGCCAGGCTGCTGGACTCCGGCGTCCGCCGGAGTGACGGAGAGATTCCACGCTGGTTCTAGCCGGGGCAAAAGACATCGTGCGGCAGGATGCTGAGGCGGAGATCGTGGGCGCCGTCAGCGCGGGCGCACTCGTAGTAAAAGTAGAGCTCATCACCCACCGGCACCACGTCAACATAGCGCACGGAGCACGAGCCGCCACGCGACCGCACCACCGGCCCACCGACGCTCAAGCGCGTGAAGGTGCGTAAGTCAGTGGAGAGCGCCACGCCGCACTGCTCCTCGTAGTTCTCCGAGACATCGGCGGAGCCATCATAAAACGCGACCCACTGCTGCCCGACCCGCACGAGCGAAGAGATGCGGCTGCAATAGCTATCCCAGCCGCGATCGCGGGGCGCGAAGATGTCGCCTTGCCAATCCCAGTTGCGTCCGTCGGCGCTAACGGCCAGCCCCGTGCTCGACTTGGCAATGCCGGTGTTGTAGACGTCGGCGGTGGCATGCATGGCTTCACGGGCGGATTCGTCGGCCACCGGGGGTGAGGGGGCGTAGCTTACAATCATGTGCCACAAGCCACCCACGTTGTAGACGTACGGGTCTTTGACACCCTCGGCGTGGATGTCCGCCGCCGTGAACACCGGCCGGCGGGAGGCGGGATCGAACTGGTCTAGCGTGTCGGCTTCCAGCATATCGATGCGCCAGCGGTTGTCTGCGCTATCCACGAACGACATGAAGAGCAGAAAGCGCCCGTTAGCATCTCTGACGAGACTGCTCTTCTCTACTGAAGGCGAGTTGCCGAAAGCGGTCTTCTCAGCCGACCAGACGGACTCAAAATGCTTGCCGTCTTCACTCCACGCCACGTAGCAGGCAAAGCCGCGGTCGGGCTCCTGTCCGCGCGGGCGCCGCCGCCGGTAGTAGAGATAGAAAACCTTCTCATCCGGCAGGTAGAGCACACACGGCGCGCCGGCCCAGTGGCCGTTCCCAGCCTCCAGCGGCTCCAGCACTACATGTGCCGTTTCAGGATCGAACAGCGTAAGGGGTAGGTGGTAGGTTTTCGCGTCACGCATTGAGTGTGCTTACTAACCTAGCGTTTCTCAAACCGGAGACTTTCTTCAAGAGGGCCTGCGCCTGCTCTCTCCGTCACTCTCGCGCACGTAGGTATGCATCTTTACGTGCCCTGGGCCATCTCAAACGGGGGACAAGCCCCCGCGCTACACGCCGTCGTGGACGTGGCAGCCCTACGCAAAGATCTCATCTTCGATCTCTGCTGGGGTTACCGGTCTATTCTCGGCCGTGGAGCGATTGAAGGCGAGCGTGAGCGCAAGCGTCTTAAGGGCATCATCCAACGGCGACCGTATCAGTGATTCGTCGTCTTCTTCAACCGCGGCCAGAAACGCCTGCGCCATGCGCACCTCCGACGACGGTTCTTCTACAGGGTGGATCTCGGTCCCGCGCGGCGTGATCTGTTGCAGGTCTCGTCCGGAGAAGCGCAGCAATTGCTCTTCACTGACGAGATCGAGCCCCGAACTCTGCGGCAGGCCGAAGAAGAGCGCATACGTCGTCGCCACGCTGCCCACAGCGCCGGTTTTGAAGGCAAATGCACCCGAATAGACATCCCAATTTTGAAAAGACTCATCGTCTTTCCACGCGCTGCGGCCGAACTGTGCGTAAACTTCGTCCACCTCGCCGCCGAAGACCCGGCACAAGTCGAGCAGGTGCGTGGCCTGTTCCACGATCTGGCCGCCGCCCTGGGCGGAATCCAGGTTCCAGGGGACTTTCGGCACGCCTTGATACCACCAGATGCGGGCCAGTCCGAGTTCACGTCCGGCCAAGAGTTCCTGGGCACGGGCAGCCTGACTACCGTACCGGTGCTGGTAGCCGACGCAACAAAGCATACCGCCCTGCTCCACCGCCATGCGAATGCGGCGCGCGTCCAGCACGCTGAGCGCCACCGGCTTTTCCACGAAGATGGCGGCCTTCTGCGTGGCGGCATACTCAACTTGCTCGGCGTGCAAGTTCGGCGGGGTCACAATAAACACGGCATCGGGCTGCTCGGTGTCGAGCATGTCGCGGTAGTCGGCGTAGGTCTCCGCGCCAAACGGTGCCGCGGCCTCTTGAGCGCGCTCTGCGTCCACGTCGCAGATCGCCACAACTTCAGCGTTTTCCACCTGTGCAAGCGCGCGATAGTGCGCCTGCGCGCGGCGTCCCGCGCCAATACCTGCTACCCGCAATTTCATCTGGTCACCTCAGTCTCGTCATCATTTACTTCATGTACATCTGCCCGCAACAGTTCAATAACGCGGAGCAAATCCTAGGGCGGAGCAATGCCTTCGAAAAGTGAGGCGCGACAAGCATCCGTTCGTGCTGAGCCTGTCGAAGTACGTACGAATGCACATCGCTTACCCCACGTACGTTACGCTCTGTCCGTGCGGCGCATGGAGGTTCCCAATGCGGGGTACGCACTCAATCCGAACAGGCTCACGCCACCGCCGTGCCGCGCAGGGAGTACGCCGTCGTCTCGTCAATGTGCACGGGCAGAATCTCGCCCACCAGGTTCTCACGGGGATCGGTGAAGAACGTGATACGGTCGGTGCGAATGCGGCCCCACCACTTGCCGTTCTTTTGGCCTTCCACCAGCACGTCGAGCGTGCGGCCGTGCAGGCGCGCGTTCTTGGCCGAGACAATCCGCTCCTGCAGCGCTTCGACGGCCAGCAATCGTTGATGCTTCTCGTCACGGGGCACGTCGTCGTGCATCTCTTCATCCGCCTTCGTGCCCGGCCGCGGCGAATACATGGCCGTGTGCACTACGTCGAGTTCGAGTTGCTCCAGCATCGCCAGCGTATTCTGGAATTGCGATTCCGTTTCGCCGGGAAATCCCACGATGATGTCCGTCGCGATGGAAGCGTGGGGGATGATGTCGCGAATGCGCGCTACCAGGTCCACGTACCGGCTGGCGGGGGAGCCGCGCTTCATGCGCCGCAGGACCAGGTCATCGCCGCTCTGCACGGCGATGTTGAAGTGCTCGCAGACATTGGGCAAGCTGCCGACCGCTTCGATGATGCGGTCGCTCATGAAGAGCGGATGTGAAGTAAGGAAGCGAATGCGGTCCAAGCCTGGCACTGCGCTGCACGCCGTCAGCAGGTCCGCCAGGTCGGGCCGGCCCTCCAGGTCGCGGCCGTAGTCGTCAACCGTCTGTCCGAGTAGGGTAACTTCCCGCGTGCCGTGCCGCACCAACCAGCGTAGCTCGCGCACAACCTCCGGGATCGGGCGGCTGCGTTCCGGGCCCCGCCGGATCGGCACGATACAGAAGGCGCAGCGCATGTTGCAGCCGTAAATCACCGGCACCCAGCGGCACGGACCGCCCAGCGCCAGCGGCGAACCCTCCAAACAGCCTTCGTCAAGCATGCCCCGGTTGCCGGCTTTCTGTTGGGCGAATTCCAATATGGGTTCGTACTCCACCGGCTTGGTGAAGACGTCCACCTGCGGCAGCCGCGCCTGCAAGCGTTCCAGGCTGTCGTCGCCCACCATACAGCCCATCATCGCGATTCCGAGATCGGGGTTTTTCTTCTTCATGCCGGTAAGCCAGCCGAGCTGACCCAGGGCACGGTCTTCCGCGCTCTGTCGTACGGCGCAGGTGTTCACCACGACCAGATCGGCCTGCATCGGCTCCTCCGCCCACGAGTACCCGAGCGCTTCCAATGAGCCGCCCAGCCGCTCGGAATCGGCCTTGTTCATCTGGCAGCCGTATGTGATTAGGTGATAACGCAGGTCCATGTTTCTCAGCAATCCAATCGTCTTCTCGTTAGACTGCGGCCCTGGCCGCGCCTTCCCATTGTAACAAGCCCCGCTTGAGCCGTGAAGAAAGCGCGTTTTGGCGTTTGCTCGGCCTGCGCAGATTTCCCTATACTAGGGATTTGGCAAAGCTGATCTTAATCTCGTGAGGCGCCCTTGATGTCTCCGCTGGCACAGCCCAAAGTGCGCCCGCTCATTTCAGAGTGGGTACAGGCGAACGGCGATCTTCGTCTCGCGCTGCGCGATCCCGACGAACTGATTGAAGGGACCGTTTTCGTTTCTCCTGCCCTCGCACCCGTGCTCGAACTCTGCGACGGCACGCATTCGCTTGCCGCCATTCAGGCGGCATTGACGCTGCGCTACGGCCTGTCCTTGCCGACTGCCAGGTTGGTATCCCTCATTCAGCAGCTTGATGAGGCCTTGCTCCTGGAGAGCGAACGCGCGGAGACCGCCCGCCGGCGCTCGCCGGCGCTTCGTACCCCGCCGACCCGGACGAGCTTTCGGCAATGTTGGAGGGCTACATCAACGCCGTTGAGCCGCCTGCATGCCCCGATCCGCCTGCCGTGCGGGGGCTTGTAAGTCCCCATATTGACTACGACCGGGGCGGACCAGTCTACGCGCGCACGTGGCAGCACGCGCGGGCAGCCGTGCGGGAGGCGGAGGTTGTTGTCATTCTCGGCACTGATCACGCGGGCAGCCCGGGAACGCTCACGCCGACGCGGCAGGACTACGCCACACCCTGGGGCACGCTGCCCACCGACCAAGACGCGCTAGACCGGTTTGAAGCGGCCTGGGGCGATGACTCTCTCTACGACGAGGAGCTCCACCACCGCAGAGAACACTCCATCGAGCTGGCCGCCGTGTGGTTGCACTTCATGCGTGATGGTGAACCTGTGACGCTGGTACCGATCCTTTGCGGGTCCTTCTTGCCGTTCACTTCAGGCGACACGAGCCCCAAGGACAACTCCAGATTCACCAAGAGCATCGCCGCGCTCGGAGATGCGCTCGCAGGCAGGCGCGTGCTCGTCGTCGCCGCGGCCGACCTGGCCCACATGGGACCGGCGTTTGGCGATCCAAAGCCGCTAGAACAACCGGAGAAAGAGGAGCTTGAAGGCTTTGACCGCACGCTGCTCGATGCCATGTGTCAAGGCGATGCTGCGCGCTTTCTGGGACTCCTGCAGCAGAGCAGGGATAAACAAAAGGTGTGCGGTCTCCCGCCCATCTACGCGGCGCTACAGATGCTTGGGCCCGTAGCGGGACGTGTTGTGGACTACGCGCAGTGTCCGGCTGACGGCTTGGCGGGCTCGGTGGTTTCGGTGGCGGGAGTGGTCTGGACGGACTAAGTCCTGCGAATACCGCGTCCGAAGAGGCGAGCCAGCTCAATGTCATTCCTGTAAATGTCAGGTAATTCGTTGACAGATTTGAGAACAAAAGCAACCTTTCCCAGTGTTAGACATGACTAGTACACATGTCATTCCGAACGAAGCGCAGCGAAGAGAGGAATCTAGTGTGCTGAAGCCGTTAAAGTGCGTTGAGCAGGGACCTTAGATTCCTCGCTCCGCTCGGAATGACATGCACCATCAACTCCTCAGAATGGAAAGCGGATTCTGTCAACGATTTACTCAACGCTTACAATTCCGAGCGGAGCGTCGAACCCTGTTCGCGGAATCTCGGATTCATGCTATGTGTTCCGCGTCAGCGAAACGTCCCGAGATTGGAATAAACGCGGGATGGCCCCGCGTGCAACCTGGCCTTGCATTAAGATGGTTTCCCGCGCGAGCGGGAATCACCATAGTCTTGTCGAGGCCGTACAAGGGAATGAAAGTGAACGTCACTCTTCCCGTACGTGCTGAGCTTGCCTGTCCTGAGCCTGTCGAAGGGTCGAAGCATGTACGGAGAGAGTAGGTCGAAATCTGTTAGTCGCCTCCGCCGTTCACCCTTCGACGATGCTCAGGGCGAACGGCAAGATCGCCTATTTTCATGGTAATGACGGACGACCCGCCCCTCGCGTTACCTACGTACATTCGCTCATTTGTGCGCCTCTTTCAACATACAAATGACGGCGGCTACGGCATTCTGGCCCGCATCTCGATCCGTCACTCCGGCGAAAGCCGGAGTCCAGGGAGGGCTAGGGTGAGAAGCCTCGCTAGCCTGTGAACCGCCTAAGTCCTCTGTCCAAGGAGACGATGGATTCCCGCTTTCGCGGGAATGACGACTGTAGACGACTATTCGCGGGATTGACGGCTAAGAATCAATACCATCGTGGCGGATAGCCAACACAAGCCAGCGATGTCTACCGCGCCAGCCAACCGCCGTCGATGGGCACTATCGAGCCGTGCATGAAGTCCGATTCTGGTGAGGCAAGATAGACAGTCAGCTTGCCGATGTCCTCTGCCGTGCCCCAGCGGCCGGCGGGTGTGCGCAGCCGGATTTCCGGCGCCCGCGCGGGATTCTGCTGCAGCGCTGCCGTCATGTCGGTATCGATATAGCCCGGCGCGATCGCGTTCACGTTGACCCCGTGGGGCGCCCAATCTGTCGCTAGAGCGCGGGTGATGCCGGCTACGCCGTGCTTGCTCGCGACATACGGCGCGATGTGCACCCCGCCCTGAAACGACATGAGCGATGCGATGTTCACGATCTTGCCTCGCTTTTGGGGCACAAAGTAGCGCCCCGCCGCTTGACAGAGAAAGAAGACCGCATGGAGGTTCACTTGCATCACAGTGTTCCAATCTTCCTCAGTGAGCTCCAAGGCAGTCTTGCGACACGTCATGCCGGCGTTATTCACCAAGATGTCGATGCGGCCAAAGTGCGCCGCCGTTTGGTCCACGAGCGCATTCAAGTCTGCCACCGTGGCTGTTGCCAAATCGGCCTGTAATGACAGGTAGCGCCGGCCCGCGGCCTCCACCTGAGCCTGCGTTTCAGTTGAAGCGGAGCGAGAAACGCCCGCCACGTCCGCGCCCGCCTCAGCGAGCGCTTTGGCAATCCCCCGTCCTATGCCCCGGCTCGCGCCCGTGACCAAAGCGACATTGTCAATCAAGTCAAATGAAGGGGTTCTCACGTGTGGGCTCCATTACGGGCAGTGACGCTTAATGGAGGCACGTTGGCTAATTGGCCAAATTCATGCGCTATTGAGAGATGCCACACTTGGCTTGTCTCACCCCCCTCGAAGCAAACTGCATTGGCGATAGGGCCTTCCCAAGTGAAATAGTACAAAGGGCTAGTCCTGGCTAGGGTCACAATTAGATTCAGATTCTTGCCTCCGAGGCATGTGATTGGGATACACTTCTGTTGGTAGTTTGCTCTTGTCGAGCCGCTACCTGAACGGGCTTCAATTGTCGCGATCTTAGCCTTGACCTTTGGGCCATCAGTCGGCCTATGCCAACTATCTAACGTCCATACTACCCTTTATTGTAGAGGAAAGCATGCTCATTGGAACTGCCACTCAGAGGAAAATCTACGAGTGCACTACATTTCACGGATTTGTGAATTGGTTGTTGGTTGGCCTATACCTCCTCACAATCGACGAGATCCGGCTTGGTCGACTCTTGATTGGACTTAGGTTGGCGGACACAACGGTCTAACTCACGCGAGATAATTGCCCATGGTCGAGAAAAATGAGAGACTAGGATAGGACATGATCCAGAGCCTAGTCGGGGCCTACCAAACTCCCCAAGAATGAATTACCTGGCTACATTCAACTTCAGAGTAACTCTATTGGATAGAAGCAGGAGAGTTAGCCAAGGCATGGTAAGGAAATACAGCTAATGCAGTTTGAAAAAGGCCCGCATATTCGCGCTGCCCTAATCTGTGAAACAGTAATTGAACGCAAGGACGGTGTCCTATCGCTAGTCAACATCGTGGATCGAATTGAATTTCAGGCAAGAGGTGTTGACCCCCCGACGGAGATGCCACCTTACGACTTAAATGTGAACTTGGTACTTATGTTAACTGCAGACCAGACGAGGGGAGCACATGCAGTAAAATTGGAATTAGAGGGTGCCAACGGTAGCAAGCAAGAATTGGGTAGTCAAGACCTTCACATGGAACCCGGAAGGATGCAGAATCTAATTGCCAAACTCAATCTGCAACTGGATGAGCCGGGCAGGTATTGGATATGGGTGTACTTCAATGACCAGCCTATGACAAAGGTGCAGTTTGACCTCATCTACTTGCGGGCACAGGCTAACGCGCGATAGCCCATTCTTCATTGCGATTTTGTATATCTGCGCTGTCTGAATTCCCTGGGCGAATCGAAGAAACTTCCCAAACCACCATATTTCCGCCTTGCTCAACGAGTGACTTACTGATCTCAATGCGGCATGTGCGGGCCGGCCGACTTCCACCGAGTGCTTGAAGTTCCAGTTGAACAGCGGATTCCTCAACAGCACCATCCTGTAAAAGGCATAGCATATTCAGAGTGCGTGCCCACACGTTTACACCTAATGCATTCTCACCGACCTCACAGTAACGATCTGCCGCTTCAAGAAGCCAGTGAAACAACTCGTCATGAGACAAGTCTTCAGCTAGATACGCATCAATGCGATCGAATATATCCTTGGATTCTTGCATGACTTCTCGCCTTCCTAGGAAACGTCAAGTTCCGCCAGATGTAATACGCGCTCACTTTAACTGTATGCATTTGTATTGTAAAGCCGCAAGAGGATGTTTAGTTGCTGTCGTTCAAGATGAGTATCGTGCCCCTGCAAACGCAAATCAACTCCCCGGAACGGTAGCGCAAGTTGTATATTACTATGAACGTCTCTCCAGCGGAACCTGTCGTCGCATAGCTATTGTGCACCAATACTTACAGAAAGATGGCAGCCTTGGCGCGAGCGGCAAGCCTGACCCAAAGTGGTTACTTCTATCACGGTGCACGATTCTGGTGCCAACCAAATAGAGCCAGGAAGTTAGTCGAATCCTTTCACACCATCGAAGTTAAGCTAGCAGTGGCCCAATAGAATCGGCGCTGCGCAAAGCAAGCTAACCAATCCCTTTTGGCTTGACGACTGGCATACATCCGTGACAAAATGCCGTGCGTGGGAGCAGCTTGCGTGTGCTGTTGGGGCAGTGTGTTTGCTGCACCGCCACCCTGCGTAATTGACCGTGTACGGGGCATTCCCAAAATCAAGACTGCCCAAATGCAGCTTCTAAAACGTGAAGTGCGACCTAAACCGTCATTGAGGAAGCGCACGCTAACCCCGATGTGGGACAGTCATCCAGGAGGGACGAGGTGGCCGGGTTCAAGGAAGTCAGTAGAGACCTCGATTTTCCCAGTATGGAGCATCGGATCCTCAAGTTCTGGGAGGATACCGCTGCTTTTGAGAAGCTTGTCGCGAAGAATAAGGACAATCCCCGCTGGTCATTCATTGACGGCCCCATTACGGCCAATAATCCCATGGGCGTCCACCATGCCTGGGGACGCACCTATAAGGACATCTACCAGCGCTACAAGGCCATGCAGGGCTATGCCCAGCGCTATCAAAACGGCTTCGACTGCCAGGGGCTCTGGTTGGAAGTCGAGGTTGAACGCGATCTCGGTTTCGATTCGAAGCACGAGATCGAGGAATTCGGCCTCGACAACTTCTCCCGCGAGTGCCGCAAACGCGTGGAACACTTCTCCTCGGTGCAGACGAACCAGTCCATCCGGCTCGGCCAGTGGATGGATTGGGACAACTCGTACTACACCATGGACGATACCAACATCGAGCACATCTGGTACTTCCTGAAGCGCTGCCACGAGAAGGGCTGGCTCTACAAGGGCTGGCGCTCCATGCCGTGGTGTATTCGCTGCGGCACCAGCCTTTCGCAGCATGAGCTGGTCGGCACGGACACGTACCGCGAAGTCACGCATCCGAGTATCACGTTGCGGCTGCCGGTAAAGGGACGTGACAACGAGTACTTCATGGTGTGGACGACCACGCCGTGGACGTTGGCCGCCAACACCGCGCTGGCCGTGCATCCCGACCTCACCTACGTCGCTGCCGAAGCCAATGGCAATACCTACTACCTCTCCAAGGGGACTCTCGAGAGCGTTGGCCGCGGCAAGCTCAACGCCGTGCGCGAATTCAAAGGCGAAGAACTGGTGGGCCTGGAATATGTCGGCCCCTGGCATGAGTTGCCCGCCCAGCAAGGTTTCTCTACCAAGGTCGTTGGCTGGGACATCGTCGGCGAGGAAGAGGGCACCGGCATCGTCCATATCGCGCCGGGCTGCGGCGCGGAAGACTACGAGCTTTCGCAGGAGCACGGGCTCCACGTCATCGTGCCCATCGACGGCGACGGCAACTACGGCGACGGCTTCGGCCCGCTCGCCGGGCGCAATATCACCGAGACCAACGAACCGATCTTCGCCGCCCTGGAAGAAGCCGGCATCGTCTACCGCATAGAGGACTACACGCACCGCTATCCCGTGTGTTGGCGCTGTGGGGAAGAGGTCGCCTTTCGTCTGGTAGAAGAATGGTTCATCTCCGCTGAGGAAATCCGTGAGCGTATGCTGGCGGAAAACCAGACCGTCGACTGGGTGCCTGAATACGGCGGGAAGCGCATGGACGACTGGCTGAATAACATGGGGGATTGGTGCATCTCGCGCAAGCGCTTCTGGGGTCTGCCGCTGCCGTTCTACCACTGCGAGGACTGCGACCACGTCACAATTGTCGGCACGGTGCAAGAGCTTGAAGAACGGGCATTAGACGCGGCATTAGTGCGGGCGCTGCCGGAGCTACATCGTCCGTGGATCGATGAGATAACTATTCGTTGCGAGAAGTGCGATGGCGAGACCGCGCGTATCCCGGAGGTCGGCGATTGCTGGCTCGATGCCGGTATTGTGCCGTTCTCCACACTCGGCTACCTGGAAGGCAGCGCCGAGTGGGGCAAGTGGTACCCCGCTGACTTCATCAGCGAGATGCGCGAGCAGATCCGCCTGTGGTTCTACGCGCTTGCCTTCATGAGCGTCACCCTGGAAGACGTCCGCGCTTACCGTAACGTGCTCATCTACGAAAAAGTCAATGACGAGCATGGTAGACCAATGCACAAGAGCCACGGCAACGCCATCTGGTTCGACGATGCCGTGGAACAGATGGGCGCCGACGTCATGCGCTGGCTGTATTGCGAAAGCAACACCCAACAGAACTTGAACTTCGGGTACGGCGTGGCCCAAGACGTGAAGCGACGCCTGCTGCTCTTCTGGAATGTCTATAATTTCTTCGTAACGTATGCCCGCTTGGAGGACTTCGATCCCACCAGTGTCAGTGTGCCCCTCGAAGTGCGTTCAATCCTGGACCGCTGGATCATTGCGCTGCTCCACAAGCTGGTGCGGGACGTAACCGCCGACTTGGAGCGTTTTGACGCCTACAGCGTTTCCCGGCGTGTGAACGATTTCATCGAGCAGTTGTCCACGTGGTACGTGCGTCGCGGCCGCCGCCGCTATTGGAAGTCCGGTCAGGACCGCGACACCCTCTCGGCATACCAGACGCTCTACGAAGTGCTGACCACCTTCACGCGCACAATCGCGCCCATCATGCCGTTCCTCAGTGAAGAGGTGTACCAGAACCTCGTCCGCGCGGTAGATAGCGACGCGCCGGAGAGCGTGCACCACACCGAGTGGCCGCGCTACAATGCATCGCTCATCGATGAAGATCTGCTCGCCCACATGGAACTGGCGCAGCGCATCGTCAGCCTCGGCCGCGCCGCGCGCAGCACCAGCAAGATCAAGGTGCGACAGCCACTGCCGGAGATGCTGGTGCACGTGAAAACCGCTGACGAGCAGACAGGGCTCGAACGCTTGCAGGAACACATCCTCAGCGAACTGAATGTAAAGGCGCTGCGTTTCGTTGGACCAGAAGAGGAGCTGGTGACATACGAACTCAAACCGCGCTTCAAACTGCTCGGCCCCAAGTATGGCAGGCAGGTCAAGGCAATCGCGGCGGCGTTGGGCCGGAGCGACGCGCAGGCCGGCGCGCGGCTCGTTGCCCATGGCAAGCCCGTCACGGTAGAGGTGGAGGGAGAGCAAATCGAGCTCCAGCCGGAAGAAGTGGACGTGCAGGCCCGTGAGCGGGCAGACTACAGCGTGGCCACTGAAGAAGGGTACTTGGTGGCGCTCCATACGGAGATCTCACTCGATCTCGAACGGGAAGGCATGGCGCGAGAACTCATCCATCACGTCCAGAACTTGCGGCGCGCGGCGAACTTCGACCTTTCCGATCGCATCGTGACCTACGTGGGTGTAACCGACGGGGAGGCGGATCAAGCGAATGTGTCAGCCATGCTGGACGCCCACAGCGATGCCGTGGCCCAGGAGACGCTCTCCATGCGCGTTGAATCAACGCATGGGCCGGATGAGGCGCATCAAGAGACCGTTGACCTCAACGGCATATCTGTGAAGCTTGGTGTGGTACGTGCATCATAACCGGACGCGGTTAGCGGGCGTTCTGGAGGGCGACGCTCTCAAACCGGTGTGAGACTTCCCGCAAGAAAATGGGACGAAGAAAACCAGCGTGAGTAGAATCTTAAGCAAGCAGGACATCTGAAGGGGGCTCTGCACAATCAATACCAAAGCGGGAATGTCCTCTCTCCCAGCGGAGACCTTTGCATAACCCTTGGCGGAGCGGGAAAATCCCATCTCCCGCCGGGAGAAGGTTAGAGCCTGCCCCGTACTCGATACAAAGTATCGACATGATACAGGGGTGAGGGAGAACCAGCGCGGGCCAGTCCGAATTTACGACAAAGTTACTTTATGTGACGAGTTCCATTGAGAAAGGAAGAAGATCATGGCTGAGAGTGCGCAGACGCTACCACGAATTTTCAAGTGGTTTGGGGAGGGCAAATTCGCCGCCTCCGGCTTCCCCGAGACTGAGGAAGAGCTATCCGCGGTGGCGGAGCAAGGCATCAAGCACATCGTCGCCGCCTCGCGCAAGGCGCCGGATACGGCGACCATCGAACGCCTCGGCATGACCGTGGACAACTTTAGCGGCGTCAGCAGCGACGTGGCGACGCTCGATGCCGCGGTGGAGTCCCTGCACGCGGCTGCACTGCGCGACGACAAAGCCCTCATTCACTGAGGCTCCGGTTTCGGCGGGGCCGGTACGGTCCTGGCAGGATACTTGGTGAAGTACGAAGGCTACGCTCCGGCGGACGCAGTGCAAGCGCTGCGCGACTTCCGCCCGGGCGACTTGAAAGGCGGCGAGGTGGTTGAATTCATCGCCGAGTACGCGGAGAGTATAAACTCTTAGGTGATCTACGCGCCCAATTTGAGAAGGAGAGAAGCCCGCTACTCTGCATATAGCGGGCTTCTTTCATGAAATCTGTTCGATCGATTTTGGTTAGTTTAGGGCACATGTGTGAAGGACTCGGCCCCTATCTCGGAATGAGTTCCAGTGCCGCCAGCACACCTGCCAAGGCTACAAACAGCAGCACAAGTTGAATCGTCAATTGGTTAAAGCGTTTCTCCAATTGGCTAAAGCGCTTCTCAATCCGCAACTCCAGTGCTTGCAGTTCCGTCCTCAAGCCTGCCTTCGTTACGAGTTCACCGTGCTCCGCACTTACTAGGCCAACAAGCACTTCAGCTTGGGCCTCTTCGAAGCCGACCCCCGTAAGAGTCTTCACTGCCTTGCGGGTGTCAAGCACTGCCATTTGTCGCTCTCTTCAGCGATTTCCATGTGCCGGATTTGCCATCAGTTTAGCACACGCTATTGGGCCAGCAGTTTGAACAAGACAGCTCAATTGCATGTCAATTAGCATGAATGGCACAAGTCGCATCTCAGTCGCTCGGCACATCGGGATTGGGCTCCGGCCGGATGTGCTGCGCGAGAAACGCCACGAGTTCGCCAACCGGCACGCGTTCCTGCTCCATGCTGTCGCGGTGGCGCACGGTTACCGTCTTGTCGTCTTTGGTATCAAAGTCCACGGTAATGCCGAACGGCGTACCAACCTCATCCTGCCGCCGGTAGCGGCGGCCGATGCTGCCGCTTTCGTCGTAGAAGACGTCCCAGTGCAACTGCAGCTCCGCCACGATCTCTTTGGCGATGTCCGGCAGCCCGCCCTTCTTCACCAGCGGCAAGACCGCCGCCTTGATAGGCGCGAGATAAGGATGGAACCGCAGCACGACCCGTGAATCACCCTTGGCGTCAACGTCTTGGTCGTAGGCGTCGAGCAGAAACGTAAGGAGCGCGCGATCAGCCCCGGCGGCGGGCTCGATGACGTAGGGGGAGACGTGCTCCTTCTGCTGTTCGTCGTAGAAGGTAAGGTCTTGTCCGGTGGCCTCGCTGTGACTGCGCAGGTCGTAGTCGGTGCGGTTGGAAATGCCTTCCAACTCACCCCAGCCGAACGGAAACTGGTACTCGATGTCCCAGCAGTATTTGGCGTAGAAGGCCAGCTCGTCATCTCCGTGCTGACGCAAGCGCAGGTTCTCCTCTTTCACCCCGTAGGCGACGTACCATTGGCGCCGCGCTTCCAGCCAGTAGGCGTGCCAGTGGTCGTCGGTGCCCGGCTCGCAGAAGAATTCCAGTTCCATCTGCTCGAACTCACGCTGGCGGAAAATGAAGTTGCCGGTGGTTATCTCGTTGCGGTACGACTTGCCGATCTGGGCAATGCCGAAGGGCAGCCGCTGCCGCGACGAATTCAGCACGTTCTTGAAGTTGACGAACATGCCCTGCGCGGTTTCCGGACGCATGAAGGCAACGGCAGAGTCATCTTCCACAGGACCGACGTGCGTTTTGAACATGGTGAGGAAGCGGCGTGGGTCCGTGAACTCGCCGCCGCAATTTGGGCACGAGTCACCTTCGAGATGATCGACGCGGAAGCGCTGGTGGCAACTCGTGCAATCTACCAGCGTATCGGCGAAGTGGGAGGCATGGCCGGTAGTCTGCCACACGCTGGGGTTCATGATGACCCCGGTCTCCACGCCGACGACGTTCTCTCTCGTACGGACGGTATTGTGCCACCACGCTTCGCGCACGTTGCGTTTCAAGGCGATGCCCAGCGGCCCGTAGTCCCAAAAGCTCTCGAAGCCACCGTAGATCTCACTGGAGGGATACACGAATCCCCGGCGCTTGCATAGGCTTACAATCTCTTCCATGGTGTCGGATTTCTTTGCCAACGTGATTCCCTTCACGACTGTGTTTTCAACGCGCGCATACGCTCCAGAAAGGGCGTGGTTTTTAGGTCCTGCTCAGCGACATAGCGCACAAAGGCATCTGCGGTCTGTTCCAGTTGGGTGGTTGTAGCTGAGTCTGCCTGCAGGCGCTCAACGGTGTGCAGCGGCTCTTGTGCCAACCAGCGGAGGCACTTGATAGCACGAACCGTTAGCGGCGACCCGGAGGCGCCGCCACACGCAGCGCACACGGCCCCACCGCTATCCGGGCGCACCTGGATACGCGCAGCCGCAGACGCCCCCGCCGCTGAGAGTGGATTGCCGCACCGCGCACAGTCTTGAAACTGGGCCTGATACCCAAGGGTCGCCAGTAGTTGTAGTTTATAGGCTACCAAGACCAGCGGCAAGGCGGCCGTAACCGCCAGGGCGCTCAGCGCCTTGATGAGCAAGATGAACTCCCCATGCGCTTCCACTTCCTCTTCGACCAGAATGTGCGCGGCCTCGACGGCTTGGTAGGCGTAGGGCAAACGTGCGAGATCGGTGCGCAATTGTGGGAACGTCTGCACGGTTTCCGCCTGCACCACCAGGTCCAGACTGCGACGGCGCACCACGAAGACCTTGGCTAACGTAAAGAGTTCCAGGTGCCCCGCCATGCGGCTGGTAGGGCGGCGCACACCTTTGGCTACGACGTTGAGGCGTCCCCGATCAGGCGTAAGGAGGGTTAGCCGTCTATCGGCCTCGTGAAAGTCCGTCCGGCGCAGGACGAGCGCTTCCGCGATGTACGTTCGTTCATTTGCCATGAAATCTCAACGTCTTTCACCGGAAGGGAGTACTGCCTTGGTGTGCGTACCGCAGGTGGATGCTGCAAGGAATCGGTCGCTCATTCTTCTCAAAACGACACAATCCCCACCAAGAATCGACGCTAGAATTATGCAAGGCTGCGAGTTTCGGCACTCACAGCCTTGTTCGAACTCCCACGTTGACATGGCGTATCCGGTTAGCTCCGTCTCCGCTTCAATAGCCGAAAATCAAATTGGCCACACTGCCTCATCCACATCTCGCGTTGCCTGGGGAAGCATCCGCCACTATTGAAACATCGCTTGGCAATTGGCTACACTCGTTCTTCGCCATTACTTGCCTCAGTCCCATCTTCTGCCGGCCCTGGATGCGGCTCCTTGCGCACAAGCACCTTTTTGATGCGCGTGCCTTCCACTGCCAGCACCGAAACCGTAATGCCGTCAAGGTCCACGGTATCGCCTTCGTCCGGCATGCGGCCAAGCTGGGCGTAGATCGCACCGCCCAGCGTATCCACCTCTTCGTTCTCGAGACTGGTGCCGAGCATGTCATTGAGATCGTTCATGCTTACCGCCGGGTCCACGACAGCCTCCAACTCATTCACCATTTCTACCCGGGGCTCCTCCGCATCGTGCTCATCCTGGATTTCGCCAACGATCTCTTCCAGCACGTCTTCAATGGTGACGAGGCCGGCAACACCACCAAACTCATCCACACAGATGGCCGCGTGCACACGCTTTAGCCGCATCTCCTGCAAGAATTCGCTGAGCTTTTTCGACGCCGGCACGAAATAGGGCTCGCGCATCACGTCGCGCACCAGCGTATCGAGCTTGTCAGCTTCTACATACGGCAGTATGTCCTTGACATAGACTACGCCCTTAATGTTGTCAATAGTTTCTTCATAGACTGGGATGCGCGAATATCCATGTTCAGAAGATGTGTGGATAGCGTCAGCCAGGGTGCTGTCACCTTCCAGCGTTACAATGTCAACGCGGGGAGACATAATGTCGCCGACGGCCAACTCGCCCAGCTCAAACACGCCGTGGATCATCTCGCGCTCGCCTTCCTCGATCACCCCCTCCTTGCCGCCGGTGTCCACCATGAGCTTGATCTCTTCTTCGGTAACCGTCGGGACCGTGGTGAGCGCCTCTTTGCCAAAGCGATGCGTGATGAGATTACTCGAGTGTGATATAAGCCACACGAGCGGATGGAAGGCCGTTTGGGTGACCAGAATTACACGTGCCGAAAGCAGGGCAAAGCGCTCGGCGTGGGTAATGGCCATGGTCTTGGGCACGATTTCGCCAAGGACAATGCTGACAAAGGCGATTGCGAGCGTGATCAATATGACGGCGATTACCTCATTGCCGATCACGCCGCCCAGGTCGTCTGAGAAGCTTACCGCGCCAATCGCGGACGCGAGGAATCCGACCGTCGTGATCGCGATCTGAATGGTCGTGAGGAACCGCTCGATGTTCTGGTGAAAGCCCCGCACGATACGGGCGTTGGAAACACCATCGTCCGCTAGTTGTTGAATGCGCGCGCGGCTTACTGAAATTACCGAGGTTTCTGTCGCGGCGAAGAACCCGTTGAACAACGTTAGGATGAGAATGCCAAGAATCTGACCCCAACTTGACGGATCCAAAATATGTCACTCCTTACTAATGAACGCCCTTCCTCCCGCCACACACGTCTTTCTCTATGAATCTCTTTCATGTGAGAATGTCAATTGCCTTAAGAGTTTACCCTTCACGCGCCTCGCCCGTTGCCGGATCAATCCTGCTCAGACTCTGCGGGCGACCCACGCATCCCGCGCACCCGCGCGGGCACACCGTATGCCTTAGCCTGCGCAGGCACATCCCGTGTCACCACGGAGCCTGCGCCAGTTAATGCATTGTTCCCAACCCGCACCGGCGCCACCAGCAATGTACCGCTACCGATGAATGCGCCGTCGCCAATCTCGGTTTTATGCTTGTCTGCGCCATCAAAGTTGCACGTGATTGAGCCGGCGCCGACATTCACGTCGTTTCCGACTACAGTATCACCTAAGTAGCCCACATGGTGAATCTTGGCGCCAGAATTTACCTGTGTGTTCTTGAGTTCGGCGTAGTTTCCAATTTCCACGTCGTCTGCCACGACGGTCCCCGGCCGCAAGTGTGCGAATGGGCCAATGCGCACGTTCTCACCGACCTCCGCGCCCTCAAGCACCGACTCCATTACCGTAACATTTGGCGCAAGCCGCGTGTCATGCAGCCGTGTGCCCGGGCCAATCGTACAGTTGTCTCCCACCGCTGTGTTGCCGTAGAGGTAGCAGTTCGGCCACAGCGTAACATCTCGACCGAACGTCACTGTGTCATCGATCCACACCGTCGCCGGGTCGACGAGGGTTACGCCGCCTTGCAAGGCCCGCCCGCGAACTCGCTCACGCAGCGTACTCTCCGCCAGCGCCAAGTCTGCCCGATCCTCTACTTGAAGCAGTTCGACATCGGCGCCCGCGTGTCGCACTGTCCCTATTTTGGCGGCTTCGGCAAGCGCCAACGCGGCAAGCGACACGAGGCACTCTTCCTGCCCCGGGGCGGCATCTCGGTGTTCCCAAAGCCACTCGCGAGAAAAACACATGACACCGGTGCTAAAGGATTCCACCGGCGAGCCCGCCGGAGTCGTGTCATTCCCGGTCAGGATGCGCTCGATCCGTCCGGCAGAGTCACGGACGATGCTGGCGCAATGCGGGGAGCCTGCATGGTGAGAAGTGAGCAGCACTAGCGGACAAAAAGTCTCATGCTGGCATTGAATTAGACGAGACATAGTTTTCTGGGAAAGCAGCGGCATTGTGCCGGCGACAACCAAGACTGCACGGACGGTTTCCGGTACCGCAGCAACCATCGTCTCAAGCCAGCTACCGTCATCCTGGTAATGGCATGCGGTTGCAAAACCTACGTAATCCTGCAACTGGGCAGTGTTTGCGGAGCAGGCGATGACCAGGGGCGAACAGCCGATGGTATGAGCGGTATGCGTGGGATAGACAGCCATGGGCCGGCCCGCCAGCGGATGTAATACCGTAGCGCGTTGAGACCGCATCCGCCCAGTCCGGCCGGTGGCCAAGATGATGGCGGCAGTAGATTGATGGGGGTCTGGGTCGCTCTCTGTCATGGGCTACTAGGCAGGGCAGTCCAAGCAACGGCATTGCGTGCCAACTCAGTATTGCTGAGCGTTCCTGACAACCTTTGGAACGCAGTCCGCCGTCCTACGGACGAAGCCTGCCTACACCCTTCCTCCTTGTGCGCCGCTCGCATTCCCGCGGCTGGGGCGGTAGGATTCGAACCTACGAATGCGGGCTCCAAAGGCCCGTGCCTTACCGCTTGGCGACGCCCCACCTGATTCATCATATCCGCGCCCTATAGGAGCGTCAAGTACATTATCAGCTCGGCATCAGGCCGTACATTTCTGTTAAAATAGACGTAAGCCAACAAGCTTGCAGACTATCGACTATAGCGAGCCGGCGCCACATTGTTTCTCAACGAGTTCGATTACGTCTAGCGCACTTTGGTAATATTCTTGCAATTCAGCATAGCTCAGTCTTACGTCTCGTCCGTGGGCGATCTGATTCCGATCGTTTACTAATGAATCTACCTGGAGTTTGAGTCTTCCCTGCGTCTCACTCTCCATACTCATTCTCCAATCTGAGCTGAAAGCACCCACTAGCTGCAGGATAAGCTCCATATTCGGATTCCGGAACCATTCTAACTGTCTGCTAACGTACTTTGCGACTTCAGCCGAGGCTCTTGTTCGGGTGTACTCTTGCAAGATGTCCCGCAAAGAAACTTCAATGAATCCACAGACCAACACACACGCTAATTTCACAAGGTTAGACTGGAGATAGAGGTCATCTGAGAGGTTAGAAATTTGCCTAAACAAACTGTCAAGACGATTTCGGTACGCTTGTCGTTCTCGCATCAACCCACGTCAGCAAATGCAGCAGTTGCTATATCAAGTCTTCGCCGGACCCGAACCACGTCCGTTGTACCGCTTCTTGTAGCAGAGATAAACTCCTCGTTATCGAGTAGCTTATCGTACTCTTGCTCGAACCCTTCTAAACTGGCAATTATGCTCCCTTTCAGCCTTTTTGCAACAGCTACCATTACTGCGTCATAGACGGCTGCGTTTAAGGCAACTGTGGGCCGGAAAGCCTTTCTGCCCAAAGCACTGTCAATAAACTCAATTGCAGGCACGAAGGCTTGGATTCCTTCTTCACGCGTGTTCATCTCTAAGTGTTGGTTCTTGTCCATGTAGTCATTGAGAAATTGCTTCATTGGACGTGAATAGTTGTGAGTATCGAAATATAGAGCAAGAAATCGCAGAATTAGCTCTTGGTCTTTGGCTCGAGAATGTATTCTTCCAAATATGTGTCGCCAGGATTTGTTCGCATTCAACTCCTTGAGCATCTCGTTAAATGCCCCACGATAGATTGAGTTGCGAATCTCCTGCGGCTGTAGCTGAACCCCTTGAGTATTAAGGCGCTCAAAAAGCAGATATATACTGCTGTTATCGTCTTCAGGCTCATTTTGCTTGACAATAGTCGCGTGCAAGAGCGAATTGTCGAGTTGTCTTCGATCTTGTGGGGATAGAGTCTTACACGTCTTGCCCTCGAAAGCTTCACTTACGTCGGTAAGCGCAAACTTCTTGCCCGAAAGGCTGGGGCTTTCCGCACCAAATAACCCCTCGTAGAAGTACTGAAGCGTGCGTAACCGCTGTTGGCCATCTATCACAAGCAACGTCTGGTCTTCCTCCTGAGAGAGAAAGATACCCGGCACGGGCAGACCCATCAGAAAGGACTCAATGAGCAGAGATGCCTGCTTCTTATTCCAAACGTAGCCGCGTTGAAAGGTCGGCACTACGATGTCTCCGACCTGAATTCGTCGTACCAGACCGTCCAACGTGAAGTCGGCGCCATAGCTGGTAATCGAGTACTTGAAGGGAATCTCTTCCTCTAAACCAAGGATGTCTTCGACTTCAGTATCTCTTCTTGAATCTGCTACTTCAATCATCTGCCAGAAACTCCCCAAGCCCGAAACTCACCTTCGAGGCACTTAGGCCTGATCGCTAGAAGCCTGTTAATTGCCATACAAGCAACTGCAAAGGGCCTTGGACTATGGAACCGCACACAGAGTATTATATCCCAACCTCTCGCCCTACCGCCGATCCAAGACTCTGTTCGTTACGCCGTGGCCAGGGACTTCGCCTCCTGCACCATGTCGTGGATGATGTCCAGGCCGCCGTGCCAGAAGGCGGGATCGGCGGTATCGATGTTGGCGCGTTGCATGAGCTGGGCAGGAGATTCGCTGCCGCCGGCCGCCAGCATGCCGCGATACACGTCTACAAAGGGCGCGCCCTGCTGCTGATAGGCGCGGTAGAGCGAGAGCGAGAGCAGCTCGCCGAAAGGGTAAGCATAGACGTAGAACGGCACGTGGATGAAGTGCGGAATATACGCCCACCAGTGGCGGTAGTTTTCCGTCATCACCACCGAATCGCCGAACATGGCTGACTGCTGCTCCAGCCAGATCTCCCCGATGGTTTCCGTCGTAAGTTCGCCTTCGCTGCGGCGGCGCGTGTGCAGCCCATACTCGAACTGGTGCATCGCCGCCTGGCGGAAAACCGTGGCAAACGAATCCTCGATCTTCTGCGCCAGCAGCGTCAAGCGGACGCGAGGATCCTCGGTGCGCTCCATGAGCGTGTGGAACGTCAGCATCTCCCCGAACGTACTCGCGAGCTCCGCCACCACCAGAGACGTATCGAATTCAAGATACGACAGTTCGCGGGAGAGGCGAGCATGGATGCCGTGGCCGAGTTCGTGGGCCAGGGTCATCACATCGCGCTGGTTGCCGGTGTAGTTCAGGAAGACGTACGGGTGCAGGCTGGGCAGGCAGGGCTGGCAGTACGCGCCACCCCGTTTGTTGGGCAAAACGGCGGCATCGATCCACTGCTTCTCGAAAAACTCTCCGGCCAATTGCCCCAACTCAGGGGAGAAGGCGTGGTACGCATCCAGCACCAGCGACTTGGCCTCACCAAAGTCGACGCCGCCGTCCGGCGGGGGGAATACCGGCGCGTAGCGGTCGTAGTCGTAGAGTTTGCGGTAGCCGAGCATGCGCCGCTTGAGGGTGTAGTAGTCGGCGACGATGTCGTAGCGTTGCGTCACCGCGTCAAGCATGGCGTGGGCGGTGGCATCGTCAACCTCGTTCGCCAGATTGCGCGACGACATCGGATCAGCGAATTCCCGCAGGCGGTCCTCGATGGCTTTCTCTTGCGCCGCCACGTTGAAGATGAAGGTCAGGATGTGGGCGTCGCCTTGAAGCGCCTTCGTCATGGCAACCTGAGCGCGCCGCCGCACATTGCGGTCATCATGGTAGAGCAGCGCCAGCAGTTCGGTCTCGTTCATCTCTTTGCGCTCGCCGTCCAGTGTTATCGTCTGGCGCAAGCGGCTGGTGCGTTCGTCGAAGAGCCGTTGGAATGCGCTGATGCCGGTGAGCCGCTTCTCGGCATCGAGCTTCTCCTCGGCTTCCGTGAGTGTATGTGGCGCAAAGACCCGCTCGTGAGCCAGGGAGTGCGCGAAGCGCGCGAGCGGCGGGTGCGCCAGAATACGTTCGGCAAAGCCATCGTCCGCCTGCCGCCACTCCACGTCGAAGAAGAGTAGCGTGTTCTGCACCGCGGTGACCTGTTCCTCCGTGCGCTGCAGTAAGGCCCCATGCGCCGGGTCGGCCGTATCCACCGAGAAGACCAGATGCGCGAACATTATGGCCTTGTGGCCGCTCATGAATATCCGCTCGATCTCTTCAACCGCCGCCAAGAACTCGTCCGGCGCAATGTCTCCTGAGGCAATGCGGCCCTTGTAGCGTGCCTGGAACGCCTCTGCCTGCGCCAACGCCGCTTTGAAATCCTCCTCTATCGCGGGATCATCCGGCCCGGCGTAGAGATCCGCCAGATCCCAACGCACAGACTCCGCGCCGGTTTCTTGTGACTCAGACATCACCGATTGTGTTTCAGCCACTCTTGAATTGCTCCTATTGAATTGGATTTCACAATGCCACTAGTCAAACGACACTACACCTTCAGCAGTGCCAGAAACGCCTCTTGTGGGATTTCCACCTGGCCGACCCGTTTCATGCGCTTCTTGCCCTCTTTCTGTCTTTCCAGCAGTTTGCGCTTGCGCGTGACGTCGCCGCCGTAGCACTTAGCGAGCACGTTCTTGCGCAGCGCCGGAATTGTCTCCCGGCTGATGATGCGGCCGCTAATGGCGGCTTGCAACGGCACTTCGAACAACTGGCGCGGTATCTGCCGGCGCAGTTCCTCGACTAACCCCCGACCGACCTGTTGGGAACGTTCGCGGGGGATGATGCTCGAAAGCGCGTCCACGGGCTGGCCGTTCACGAGGATTTCCAGCTTCACCAGATCGCCGGGACGCATGCCGGTCACGGTGTAGTCCATGCTGGCGTAGCCCTGGGTGCGGGTCTTCAGTTGGTCGTAGAAGTCGGTAAGGATTTCCGCGAACGGCACCTCGTAGCGCAAGATCGCGCGCCGTTCGTCCAGGTACTCAAGCTCCTTGAAGGCGCCGCGCCGTTTCTCACACAGTTCCATGATGGCGCCGATGTAGCCGGCGGGCGTGATGAGACTGAGCTCAACCCAAGGCTCCTCGATGCGGTCGAGCTCCGATGGTTCGGGTAGCCGCGCTGGGGTATCCACCTCCACACTCTTACCGGCAGTCGTGACCGCCCGGTATTCGGTATTCGGCAGCGTGGTGAGGATTTCCAGGCCGTATTCGCGCTCCAGCCGCTGTTGCACGATGTCCAGATGCAGCAACCCCAAACAGCCGCAACGAAAGCCGAAACCCAGCGCCGGACTGGTCTCCGGCACAAACGTCAGCGCCGCGTCATTGAGCTTGAGCTTTTCCAACGCATTGCGCAGCGGCTCGTAGTCCTCGCTTTCCACCGGATAGAATCCCGCGAATACCATCGGCTTTGCCGGTTGATAGCCGGGGAGCGGCTGTGCCGCGGCCGCAGACGCCGCCGTGATCGTATCGCCAACCTGGCACTCCCGCAGCGTCTTGAGGCCACTCGCAACGTAGCCCACCTCGCCGGTGGCAAGGCGCGTCTCCTTGACAAGCTGTGGCCGAAAGGTGCCGATCTCCATGGCTTCGGAGCGCGCCCCGGACTGCATCAGCAGTATCTCCTGGCCTGCCTCTACGGCGCCTTCCACCACGCGCACGTATGCGACAACCCCTTTGTGCAGATCATAGTGAGAGTCGAAAATCAGCGCGCGGGTAGTTGCCTCCTCAGCACCGGACGGCGGCCTGATGCGCTCCACGATTGCCGCCAGCACTTCGTCCGTGCCCAGACCGGTCTTGGCGGACGCATAGATCATCTCTTCACGCGTGAAGCCAAGATTCTCCAATTCTGCCGCCACCAACTCGGGCTGGGCGCTGGGGAGATCGATCTTATTGATCACCGGGACGATGGCGAGGTCGTGATTGAGCGCTTGGTAAAGATTCGTTAGTGTCTGCGCCTCAATGCCCTGTGAGGCGTCGACAACGAGCAGCGCGCCTTCGCACGCCACCAGCGCCCGTGACACCTCGTAGGCAAAGTCCACGTGCCCCGGCGTGTCGATCAGGTTGAGTTCGTACGTGGGACAATTTTCTTCCGCATAGAGCATGCGGACGGCTTTGGCCTTGATCGTAATGCCGCGCTCGCGCTCCAGCTCCATGGAGTCGAGCGCTTGCTCCACCACCTTGCGTGCGTCGATAGCGCCGGTCTTCTCCAAGAGCCGGTCCGCCAGGGTGGACTTGCCATGGTCGATGTGCGCGATGATGCAGAAGTTGCGTATGTACTGCTGATTCACTAAATGCGTACTCGTTGTAAGGCCATATACGGTTGGATTTCGGTTACAAACAGGGACCCAAAAGCCTGGTCTCTGCCGGTTCAGCGCTGCTTAAACGCGTGAGACCGCTCAGGTGCCAACGTTCATTGTATCAAATGACGAATTGAGACCATCAAGCGATCCCGGCGCGGTGGCTGCCCGCGTGGAATCCGACGCAATTGCCACGATGTGCGATATGTCACTCTCTTACCTAGAGCGCAAAAGTAATATGGGCATGTTTAGAACGTGCGCCGTGCAAGAGAGTAGCGGGGGGCTTTGTGCCCACCGGGAGGCTGTAGGCGATAAGGCAGCGCTATCCCACGCTCCTGCTTGCCGTCGGTAACGCTGCACCATGCAGCAGATCGCCCTGGATGAGCAATTCGGCTGTGCGGACCGCATTGGTGGCTGCACCGCAACGGAGGTTATCGGCCACTATCCACATGGCCACGCCGTTCTCGTGGGAGACGTCGCTGCGGATGCGGCCGACAAGTACGTCGTCAGTGCCGGCTGCGTCGGTGGCAACCGGGTAGAGCCCTTGACTGGGATCATCCACCACGCGCACGTCCGGTGTCCCTGACAGCACGTCGCGTACCTCAGCGGCCGTCATGGGTCGGGTGAGCTCCAGATGCACTGCCTCAGAGTGGCTGACCGCCACCGGAACGCGAACCGCGGTGCACGTAATCTTCATCTCCGGTTCGTGCAAGATCCTGCGGGTCTCGTGCATCACTTTCCACTCTTCCTTGGTGTAGCCGTCGTCGAGAAAGGAATCGACTTCAGGCAGCACGTTGCCCAGAATGTCGTGACGGAAGATTTCCCGCGGCAGACTATCGCCATTGCCGGCGGCCTTGGCCTTGATTTGTTCATCCAACTCCACCACGGCATCACGGCCCCAGCCGGATACGGCCTGATAGGTATCGACCACCATGCGCCGGATGGGATTTACCTGATGAATAGGGTTGATGGCGATGACAAGCTGCATGGTGGTGCAGTTCGGCCCGGCGACAATGCCGTTGTGCCAGGCCAGGTCGTCGTCGTTCACGCCCGCGATGACCAAAGGCACGTCGGGGTCCATGCGAAACGCGGAGGAATCGTCGATCACGGTTACGCCTGCGCGGGCAGCGATTGGCGAAAAATGACGGTTCGCGCCGGTGGCGGCGGAGGCAAAGAGGATATCCAGGTCGGCAAAAGAGTCCTCTGTGGTCTCTACTACGCCGAGCTCCTTACCGGCAAAGGCTACTGCCTTGCCTTTCGAGTTCGCCGAGGCGAGCGGGCGCAACTCCTTCACAGGAAATGCCCGCTCTTCAAGAATGTCGAGCAAGAGACGCCCCACCACACCGGTGGCGCCAAGAACACCTACGTTGTAACCGTCGCTGTTTGCCATGCTTTCGTCCTAGGCCTTACTAATCGCTACTTCTCAATTCGAGCGTACGCTTACCATCATACCAAGACCGGAAGAGACTCGGTCAATCAAGCGTGAAGTTGCTTAGTGCTAGCGCTGGCTCCAAAGCTAAAGCACGCTTGGACGCACACTATTGGAGCGCGTAAGTGCCTGCGAGTAGTGCCCAGTTTCCTTGGCGCGAACAGATGAGCAGGGCAGTGGGCAACTCCGAGGCGCTAGTCAGGCTGTGGCGGGAGTACATCCGCAACCGGAAGATCGCAGTCGGGGAAGTTGAGCGGGTGTACGGTGTCTTGTGGAAAATAGAGCAACCGCTCACGATAGTAAGCCGGGCCAGCGGCTGGATTGATTGGTTGCCTATATACTTCTATACGGTCTGCACGCAGATTCACAAGCCAATACTCACCAATCCCCGCCGCCGCATAAATCGGAACCTTCACACGCTGGTCCTCCTCCAAACTGGATGCGGCAACCTCAACTACCAAAATGACTTCCTCTGGCACTGGGTGACGGCCACTGTAATAGTCCGCCCGCTTTTTGGCGAGCACGAGATCGGGTTCCGGTTCTGAGCCGCTTTCCAGCAGCGAGATAGGATGCTGAGCGCGCACCTGTGCGCGTTCTCCAAGCTTGCTAAAGAAGTGGTCGTGCAGCCGGTCAATTACAGCCACGTGGCGAGGACCCTCAGGACTCATCTGATGCAGAACTCCTTGGATAAGCTCCACGCGCTCGTCTTCACGGAAGAACCCGCGTTCGATCAGCCAGTGGTACTCCGCCAATTTCAATCTGCGGACGTCTATACGGAGAGGCGCGCTGGCTTGTACGGCCATGGCTCAGTCCTTCTCCGGCTGCGTGCCGGCTACCGGGAGCAACTGCGCTACGGCGAGTGTACATGCGGGAAGGGCAAGTGGAGCCACCACGTCTTTCACGCCGTAGACAGTGGTTTGCCGAAACTCCGCGACTTCCGCCGTAGGGCCAGACGGTTCACGATACACTTCTATGCGGTCCTCACGCAGATTCACGAGCCAGTACTCGACAATACCGACCGCCGCGTAGAGCGGACCTTTGACGCGCCGATCGTACTCCACACTTGTATGCGCAATTTCCACCACCAAGAGCACGTCTTCGGGATAGGGATGATGGTCAAGATAGGCGCTTGCGCGGGGCGCGGCCAGCACCAAGTCGGGTTCCGGCTCTGAGTTTCCAGCGAGCAGCGTAATGGGGTCCTGCGCACGTATCCAGGCCCTATCGCCAATCATGGCAGGAAATAGACGCAGAAAGTTGCTAAGACAGGCGGCATGGCGCAATCCTTTCGGACTCATCTGATGCAGGACTCCTTCGATAAGCTCCACGCGCTCGTCTTCATGGAAGAATCCGTGCTCGATCAACCAATGGTACTCTTCGACGCTGAATGGCCGAATGCTCATCTGGTGAACGGCCGGTTCAACAACCGTCGCCATGTCTACGCTCCTCCGCAATCCTTGCTTTTGGCCCGGTATTTGCCTAAGCAAGACTCTTTCATCAACAGGCTGTAGAACAGTCCCAGCATTTGTCTTTCTCGTGGGAAATGCGATTGGAGGCAATCCACGACCCAAGAGCGTGCTGTCAATATCACAGTAGCACAGGTTCGCAACCTGTGCTACCAGTACTTGCGGATAAAGATGTCCCTACTTAAGGCCGAGCAGTGCATCCAGACCGTGGGTAAGCCCCGGCAAACTCGGCACTGCGCGCACGGCCATGAGTACACCGGGCACAAATGATTCGGTGCTCGTCGAGTCCTGGCGGATGGTGAGAGTCTGCCCCAGACCGCCGAACACGATCTGTTGATGCGCCACCATCCCCGGCAGCCGCACGGCATGGACGTTTATGCCGCCGTGCCCCCCGCCGCGGGTGCCGACGAGAGTCTCTTTCTCAGTCGGCACGGAGATGAAATCGCTGCCTCGCGCCTCGCGGATGTCAATGGCACTTTGCAGGGCCGTGCCGGAAGGGGCATCGATTTTGTGCTCGTGGTGATACTCCACGATGTCGCAGTAGTCCATGTGCTTGCCGATGAGCTTGCTGACATGCATCATGAGCACGGCGCTGAGGGCAAAGTTCGGCGCCACTACAAGCCCAACGTCGTTGGCTGCTGCCAACTCACCCAACTCCTCAATCTCGGAGATCTCCATGCCGGTGGTGCCGACCACGGCGTTGACACCGTGCTCGAGCGCCGCGCGCACGTTTACCCGCGCGGCATCCGCGCGGGTAAAGTCTACAATTACTTCAGGCTTAGCTCGCGCCAACATGGCCGGCATGTCCGTGTCGGTAGCGATAGTCTGACCGGAAGCGGTGGTAAGACCGTCATCTGCGGCGATGACGTCCACGCCACCGACTAACGCAAGGTCGTCCTCGCGGGACACCGCGTTTGCAACGGTTGTGCCCACACGCCCGAAGATGCCGCACACGGCAACTCTTTGGGGCTCAGGACTCTTGGCTGCCATGACTCTCTACCACTTTCTCCCCGAGCTTCCCGACGAACCGTCGTTGCCCTCGTTTTGGGACGTGTCGCGTTCACCGCCGCGGTCACGATCTCCCTCGGCTCCCGCGGGCGCGCGGTCTCGGTCTGCACCTGCAGTCGGGCGCTCGCGGTCAAAGCGTCGCGGGCCTCGGCCGCCGCGAGGCGGGCCGCGCCGATCGGATGATTGACCTCGTCCTCTATCTCCGCCGCCCCGTTCGCCACGGCTTGAAGGCGGGCGATCGGAGGGATGGCTTCCTTCCAACACCGCGCGGCGAGAAAGGTTCACGCGGCCCTGGTAATCGATCTCAACCACCATCACCATGACTTCATCGCCGATGTCGGCAATGTCTTCGGCGCGTTCCACGTAGTCCTCAGCCAGTTCGCTCATGCGCACCAGGCCTTCGCGCCGGCCGTCGGGTAGCTTCACAAAAACGCCGGCATTCATGATGCGCGATACCGTGCCGGTAAAGATTGCGCCGACCTCGAGTTCGGTGGTCATATTGCGGATGGTCTCTACCGCCTTTTCGACACCATCCTTGGACTCGCCGGTCACGACGATGGTGCCGTCATCGGCAATGTCTATCTTCGACTCGGTCTCTTCTTGGATCTTACGGATTATCTTACCGCCGGGGCCGATCACGTCGCCGATCTTCTCCGGATTGATCTTAAGCGACTCGAGCCGCGGCGCATAATCGGACAGCTCGGTACGAGGTTCCGGCAGAGCTTCCGTCATCACGTTGAGCACCTCCAGGCGAGCGTCGCGCGCCTGCCCCAATGCCTGCTCCATGATGGCGAAAGTGATGCCCGACACCTTGATATCCATCTGCAGCGCGGTGACACCCTTCGCGGTGCCCGCCACTTTGAAGTCCATGTCGCCGAGGGCATCCTCGATGCCCTGGATATCGGTGAGAATTGCGTATTCTCCTTCATCCCCCAATACCAGACCCATCGCGATGCCGCCTACCGGCGCTGAAATGGGAACCCCGGCATCCATGAGCGCCAGCGAACTGCCGCAGGTAGAAGCCATGCTGGTTGAACCGTTCGACGAAAGCACTTCGGAGACTACGCGAATGGTATAAGGAAACTCCTCCTGCGAGGGCAGCACCTGTGCGATCGCACGCTCGGCGAGCCGGCCGTGGCCGATCTCACGCCTGCGCGGCGATCCCAAACGTCCGGTTTCACCGGTGCTGAAGGGCGGAAAGTTGTAGTGGTGCATGAACGGCCTGGAATCTGCGATTTCGAGACCGTAGAGCGGCTGGGCGTCGCCAATCGAGCCGAGCGTTGTAATGCTCAGCGCTTGGGTCTGACCGCGCTGGAAAAGTCCGGTGCCATGGGTGCGGGGCAGCACGCCAACCTCGGCGGACAGCGGCCGGATCTCCGCCGGGCCGCGTCCGTCGGGACGTTTGCCCTCATGCAAGATTTCGTTGCGCACGTGCTTCTTGACGGCAGACTGCACCGCGTCGGCCACGTGCTCTTGGCCATGCTCCTCGCCCAGGGCTGCCACGGTGTCGGCGGTGATTGCCGAAAGCTGCTCCTCGCGCTCCGCCTTGTCCGGTCGCCCAAATGCCGCGGCGATCTTGTCCGCTACCTGCGCCTGCACCTGCGCGACGAGTTTGTCCGATGGGCCGTGAGGAACATACTCGTGCTTGGCCTTGCTGATCTTGCTGATGAGCTCTTCCTGCATGGCGATGGTCTCTTGCAGGGCCTCATGCCCGCGCTCCAACGCCGCGAGCATCTCGGTCTCGGGCAACTGGCCGGCCTCGGCTTCCACCATCATCACGGCGTCGCGGGTGCCCGCGATGACGAGATCGAGGTCGCTTTCCTCGAATTGCGACATGAGCGGATTGATGACGAACTCGCCGTTGATGCGTCCCACGCGCACCGCGCCTACCGGCCCGCCAAAGGGGATATCCGAAATGCAGAGCGCCGCGGACGCGCCGACAATGCCCATGACGTCCGTGGCATTTTCCTGGTCCGCGCTGAGGATGGTGATAATCACCTGCACCTCGTTGCGGTAGTCCTTTGGGAAAAGGGGCCGCAACGGGCGGTCGCACAGCCGCGCCGCCAGCACGCAATCGTCGCTGGGCCGTCCCTCACGCCGCAAGTACCCGCCGGGAATCCTGCCTACGGCGTAGTATTTCTCTTCCACATCTACGGAGAGAGGAAAGAAATCGATCCCCTCGCGGGGCTTAGAGCCCGTGACCGTGACCAGAAGTATCGTGTCGCCGCAACGGATAGTGACGCTGCCGCTCGCCTGCTCGGCAAACCGCCCGGTCTCGATGCTAAGCTCACGACCGGCGTGGTCTGCCTCTACCTTGTGAATCATACGATTCAAAAAACCCTTCCCGTGCCCCGCCTCAGCCCCAGATGTGGTTAGTGACTAGCAGATGCCGTTTCTTTGAAACGAAGTCGCTGCTTCGCAAAGTCGCTGCTTCGCAAAGCCGCCGTTTCCCCAAGTTACCGCTACGTTGCGTGCGGATATCGTCTTGCAGAAACGCCGTTTCCCTGAAGCAGCATGTGCTAGTCACCAAATACTAACCCTGTCCCGCACGTGTCATTTGGACAAGCTGGTGGCCGGTGTTTGGCACGTAACTGAGAAAAATGTATTGGAGAAGATCACGTATTCTTCCATTCTTCACTATAGCGGAGCGCGGGATGCCATTTCAAGGATGTGGATCAAGTGAGGAGCCAACCTAGGACTCGGCGCAGGCCACGGGCACTTGCAGACAGAATGGTGATATTGGCGCCAAGCCAAGGGTCACGCGCTACAAATCACCGTTCTCAAGCCGGACGATTGGCGCAGGCTAACCACCACAGCAAGCTGCAGGTTACAAACCTGCGCTACCGGCCGCGGGAGGAGCAACGTGCCTGGCCCGCTCGTCTCAGCAGTAGCGTGGAGATTTGGCTCCGGCAGAATTGAGTAGTGACAAACAAGAGACTTCCACATGGTTCGGCTCGCAAAATCGGCTCAGGCTGTGGCAAGGAGTCCGCACAGCGCTCAGCAGCAACAGATTTTCACCACCTCCGTGCGCCCCCGTATTGTTTACTGGGCAGGACCTGAGCTTGTCGAAGAGTCAAAGCACACCCGGTTTTGTAGATTAAGACGTATACTGTTGGTGTAGATTCCTGCCTACTGTTGTGTCTCAATGTGTAGGCTTCCTCCAATGGTGAACCAGGAGAAGGGAGTACTTTGACCTATCATGCCACCGGAATATGATGCAGCGACGTTGCGGGAGTACTGCGGCACGGTCGCGCTTGAGCCGACCGCCGATGTGGTGGCCGGGTCGTGGGGCACGTGGACGTTCACCTTTACCGTTGGCAAATACGGTATGGACGACCGCTCCAATCTGCGGTTGGTGATGCGGGGCGTGTGCGACTGGGGCGCGCCAGACTTCGACGACCCCACCGCGCCGAATTACTGCCGCATCCATACCGACAGCAACGCCAAATTGCAGGTGCACTTCGACCGCGAAAACCACGTGCGCCCCTGGCGGCGCACCATCCACGTGCATGTGCACGACGGCACGCTGGCGGCGGGAGAAAAAATCTGGATCGTGCTTGGCGACCCCTCGGGGGGCAGTCCCGGCAGCCAGGCGCAGACGTTCGTGGAGAGCACGTTCGAGTTCAAGTTCTTTGCCGACAACTTCGGCACCTTGCAGTTCCGCGAGCTGCCGGACGCGCCGGTAGTGCGCATTGTGGCGGGCCCGGCGGCGAGTTTGGTGGCGCAAGCGCCGAGCATGGTGGGCGTAGGCGAGGAATTTGACGTGCGCGTGCGCGCCGACGACGCCTGGGGCAATACGGCGAGCGGTTTTCGCGGTGAGGTCGGCCTGTACTGGCCGCACCACGCCGAGCCGCTGGCGAGCCACTCCTTCAGCCAAGACGATGGTGGGATTTATTGCTTCACCGGCCTAGAGCTTAACGAGACCGGCATTGCACGCCTGGAGGCCCGCAGTGAAAGTCCGGCGTTCTCTGTCCTCAGCAATCCCATCCACGTGCAGAACGATCCACCCGACCTCCGCCTCTACTGGGGCGACATGCACGCCCAGACCGAAGAGACCGTGGGCACGGGCAGTCCGGACGAGTACTTCACCTACGCCCGCTACCATGCGGGAGTCGACTTCCTGGGTATACAGGGCAACGACTTCCAGGTCACCGCTGAGTTCTGGTATGAGCTGCAGGAGATCGTGAAGCGCTACAACGACCCCGGTCGCTTTCTCACGCTGCTCGGCTACGAGTGGTCGGGCAACCATCCGGCAGGCGGCGACCACAACGTGCACTTTCTCGGCGATGAAGGCCCGCTGCACCGCTCGTCTCACTGGCAGGTGCCGGGTGATCCGGGGCCGTGGGAGGATATGTGTCCGGTTTCAAGGCTTGTTGACCGCTATCGAGGCCTGGACGATGTCTTCATGATTCCCCACATCGGCGGACGGCGCGCGAACCTCGACTATTTTGATTCGGAAGTCATGCCCTTGATCGAAATCGCCTCGGCCCACGGCTGGTTCGAGTGGGTGTGGCAGGAGGCGCTGGAGCGCGGCTACATCACCGGTTTTGCCGCCGGCAGCGACGACCACACCGGTCGTCCCGGCACCAGCCGTCCCACCAACGGCGGCATGTTCGGCGTGCGCGGCGGACTGCTCGGCGCATACGCCCCCGAACTCCAGCGCCGCTCGATTTGGGACGCAATCCGCGCCCGGCATACCTTTGCCACAACCGGCGCGCGCATGATCGTCCACATGACCGCCGATGGGCACCTGCAGGGTGAAGTCTTCAGTTCCAGCCAGCCGCCGGAACTCAACGTGCATGTGGCCGGCACCGCGCCCTTGGAAAAAGTGGAGGTGCTGCGCGGCACAGAGCCGGTTTACTCCCATCCCCTGGTGGAGCCGGAGAGCGGTATCCCCCGAAAAGTCCGCGTCGGCTGGCGCGGCTCCCGCGTGAAAGACCGCACCCGCCGCCTGCGCTGGGACGGCAGCCTACGCGTGGAAAAAGGCCGCATAGTGGCGGCCAAGGGCTGGGCATTCGACGATCCGACGGAAGGCGTTGTGGATTGGAACGAAGAAAGCGTGCGCTGGGTCTCGCAGACCTCCGGCGACTGGGACGGCATCGCGCTGGAAATTGTGGGCGATGCCGATACGACGCTGCACTTCTCCTCTGCGCCTGCCACGTTTTCGGTGCGACTTGATGAACTGGCCAATTGCAGCGAAATCGTACGACCCGGTAACACCGGCGTCGGCAGCGAGGTCCGCATCAGCCGCGATGACGGGGACCGCGCACCCTTAGATGCGGCTTTCACCTTCCAGGACCCCGAGCCGTTGCAGCAGGACCTTACGCCCTTTTTCGTCCGCGTCACCCAATACGACGGCGAAATGGCCTGGTGCAGTCCGGTGTTCGTCAAGAAAGCGTGATTCCATCGCGAGAATTTGACATAGTGAGTGGGAGTTTGCCGCGCCTGTACAACGGAGCGGGGGACAAGCCCCCGCGCTACTAGAGCAAGAATGTGACAGGTTGTTGAGATTCATGCCGTTTCCGAATTTTCCCAACAAACACCGGGAAGAGGCCTTCATCACGCCGGAAGCCGCGGTTGCGCACTTTGTGACAGACGACCCGCCGCTGCCGTTTCCGGAAGCCGTCATCTTCTGCTACCAGTCTTCATTGCTGACACACATTCTGGATCGGCATGAGACCGCTGGTATCGAGCGGGGAACTTATCGTCATCTCCACTGGCTGCAGGAAACCGAGAACCGCGTGGCGGTTGCCGGTGGCTTTGGCGTAGGAGCGCCCGCTGTGGTACTGGTGCTGGAAGCATTGATCGTGCAAGGAGTCCGGCGTTTCCTTACTATCGGCACCGCCGGCAGCCTGCAGCGGCATGTGGGCATTGGCGATATCGTCGTTTGCGACCGCGCAGTTCGCGATGAAGGCACGTCCCACCACTACTTGCCGCCGGAAAAGTACGCCCATGCCTCGCCCGCCATGACCAGTCGGCTGGTAGCGGCGCTCCAGACCGCAGATATAGCGCATAGCGTCGGCACAAGCTGGACTACCGACGCGCCCTATCGTGAAACCACCGCCGAGGTGCAACACTACCAAGCGGAGGGTGTCCTGACGGTCGAGATGGAGGCCGCGGCGCTCTTTGCCGTGGCGGCGTACCGGGGCGTGGAGATGGGCTCACTGCTGACAATCAGCGATTCTCTTGCCGATCTGACCTGGGACCCGCAATTCCGCTCCGACACCACGCGGGAGGGTCTGGAAACGCTCTATCAAGTGGCGCTCCAGGCGCTACAAGCTGCATCCGACTAGGGCTGGGGCGGCGGTTAGGTTGCTGCCCACTGGCGGGAGCGTTCCACCGCGCGTCGCCAGGTGGCATAGCGGGATTCGCGCTCGTCGGCACTGATTTGGGGCTCATACCGTCGCGCGACCCGCCACTGCGCCGCCACCGCAGCGGCATCCGGCCAATAGCCCACGCCCAGTCCAGCCAAGTACGCCGCGCCCAGTGCCGTGGTCTCCGTCACCGCAGGCACGACTACGGGGATGCCGAGCAGATCGGCTTGGGTCTGCATGAGGAGATCGTTGGCCACCGCGCCGCCGTCAGCGCGCAGTTCCTGCAGCGCCACGCCGGACTCCGCCTGCATCGTCTGTACCACGTCGCGAGTCTGAAATGCTATGGATTCCAGGGTTGCGCGGACAACGTGGGCCTTGGTAGAGCCCAGTGTCAGGCCAAGGATAGTCCCCCGCGCCTCGGGGTCCCAATACGGCGTGCCGAGACCGGTGAATGCGGGCACCACTACTACTCCACCAGTATTAGGTACTTGCCGCGCCAGATCCTCGCTCTCCCCCGCGGTGGCGATGACGCCCAGCTTGTCGCGCAGCCACTGAATTGCGGCTCCGGCCACGAAAACCGAACCTTCCAGCGCATAGGCAGGGGCGTCCGCAGAGGCTGCCACCGTCGTAAGCAGTCCGGTTTCCGAAGGCGTGGCCTCGTCGCCGGTGTGCGAGAGCAGAAAGCAACCGGTGCCGTACGTATTCTTGGCGTGACCGGGCTGCCAGCAGGTCTGGCCGAAGAGCGCCGCTTGCTGATCGCCCGCAATGCCGGCAATCGGAGTGGCAGCGCCAAACACCGCCGGATCTGTGTGCCCCACTACGCCCGATGAAGGTACCACCTGCGGCATGGCTGCGCGCGAAATGCCAAAGAGCGCCAGCAAACCGGCATCCCAGTCACGCGCGTGGATGTCATAGAGCATGGTGCGGGAGGCGTTGGTGGGATCGGTCACGTGCTGGGCGTGTCCCGTAAGCTGCGCAATGAGCCAAGAGTCCACGGTGCCCAGACAGAGGTCGTTCCGTACCGCCAATTCGCGAGCGCGCGGGACGTTTTGCAGAATCCACTCGAACTTGGGACCCGAAAAGTAGGCATCCAGCACCAGGCCGGTCTTCTGCCGGACAGTATCGGCCAGACCCTGCGCCTCCAGCTCTTGGCAACGCCCCGCCGTGCGACGGCATTGCCAGACGATGGCGTTGCCCAACGGCACGCCGGTGGACCGTTGCCAGGCGAGGCTCGTCTCCCGCTGGTTGGTGATGCCGACGGCCGCAATCTGCTCGGGCGCGACAGCCGTCTCTTTCAGTACGGCTTGGATGCACGCATACTGCGTTTGCCAGATGGCGCTAGGGTCGTGCTCTACCCAGCCTGCCTGCGGGTAGATTTGCGGCAGCTCTTGGCCTGCGCTGGCGACGATCTGCCCTTCGACATCAAATAGGATGGCGCGGGAGGAAGTGGTGCCTTGGTCGAGGGCGAGAATGTAGTCGTTCACGCTAGTGCCACTTCTGGTTCAGATTCTGGGGCGCCTGTTGCCGTCACTCCGGCGCAAGCCGGAGTCCAGGGGGTCTGTGAGGCCAATCAACACAAGACTTAGTAGAGAACCACGAGTGCTCACACGGCAGCCGCACGCTCAATCCGTAGTTGCTGGCCGTCGTGCACTGGCAACGTAAACCGAATGCGGCCTGCTGCAGTCGCCGTTACGTCGTTCACCGGTTCGCCATCGCTCGTAACCACCGGATTCTGCCAAGCGGGAGGCACGTCCATTGTGATCGTGAGGTCCCGATTCTGTACGCGCTCCGGTATTCTGGGCGCTTCCATATAGAACGTTATTGCGTCGTCAGCGGCGCAGTACCCGCGCGGATGGGCGGTGCGGCGTGTGAGAATGTAGTCAATTACCTCGTCCGGCGTGGCGCGCCACACGTCCCCAACTTCCGCAACTTTCGCAAAGCGTTCGCCAAGCAGCGCGGGCGTAATGTCGCGTTCCGGGTCAGCCGGATCATCGGCTACAAACTGGGCGCTATCCACCAGCCATCCCTCAGTATCCCACGCCTGGTGCAGCCGCCAGTAGGGATCGTAGGTCCGCGCGGGCAGCGGGAGACCCTCTATCGTGTAGAGCGCTGACCGGCCCAGCGCATTCAGGTCCTCGTCGACGTGGTTGTAGTTCAGGCGGTCTTCCAGCGCTAAAACTGCCTGGTAGCCGGCGGCTTGCACCTCTGCCGGCAGAATCCCATGGTGATGGTCTATAGTCGATACCACGAGCATCGTAACCGGCGCATCCACAAGTTTCTCGAGAGCTTCCCGCGATTCCCGCGTAGGGGCGTCCCTTGTGGGCGCCCGATCGCCGTTGGGAGACAGCTTGCGCGTTGGGCCGCTGCCGGCAACGCTCCAGCCCTCCCGCTGGAGCTCCCGCAATTCGTCATTGCTCAGAGCAGGTGCATGTGTCCGGCTGCCCGATTCACTCTGGCCGCCGCCGCTTGATAGTCCCGCTGCGTCGAGGGCTATGGTCCCGGGTATCGCATGCCGGCGGTGCAACGGTAGGGCAGGCTCCAACAGGGAGCGCACCGCTGCGTCGTACGTGATGGAGTACACCCACCGCCAACCGTGCTTCCAAGTTTCTACGCGCAGCATGCGGCTTCTCCTAAGCGACTAGTGGCGCGGTCTTGCCATAGGACCATACAGCATTCGAATCCAACGTTCCCAGGAAAGCTGGCAGCCATCTCTGGTGTGATACGTGGACACCCGCCTTCGCAGCAGTGACCGGTGAGACCGCCTGTCTCACTTCAACGTCGACCTTAACTATAAAGGAATGTCCTGCTTTTTTCGCACCACCTAGAATAGAGAAGCGATTAGTAGTTTTAGGTTTGGGTTGGCAAGAGGCAAGACTTGTGATCGTCTTTAGGTCTAAGCCAACTTCCAACTGTCATTCTGAGGAGCGCAGCGACGAAGAATCTAGAATCGGGAGCTTTTATTAGATTCCGCGAACATTGTTCGACGCTGCGCTCGGAATTGTAAGTGTTGACTAATTCGTTGACAGATTTTGCAGGGCTTGAAGAGGCGTATGCCCGTTCAGGCCTTGGTGTGGTCTTTCCGTGTTGTAGTACAGGAGGTATTGCATCAGTTCATCCTGGAACTGGGCCAGGTTCTCGAACGTCGTGCCTTCGATCAGGTCGTCATTGAGTGTGCGCCAGAAGCGTTCGATCTTGCCGTTGGTCTGGGGTCGGTAGGGCCGGGTGTAGCGGTGTTTGATGCCGAGCTCCAGCAGCATGCGCTCGAAGGGGTGCTGCGCCGGCTTCGTCCGTGCCGCCACTTCAGGACCGTTGTCGGTGAGGATGGCCTCGAACTGGATGCCGTCTTCTGCTTCGCAGAAGCAGTCGTACTCGGCATTGAGCAGGTTGAGGCTCTTGAGGGCAGCGAACATGACACTGAGGCTCTTGAGGTCAGGCACCACCTCAGCCCAGGCCAGACGAGTGCTCGGACTGAAGTCCGCGGCGTCCAGCACGGAGACCAGGTAGTAGCGCTGGGAGCTGTTCACCAGCAGGTCGCGGCTGAGGTAATGGCAGTCCAGATGCCCCAGTTCGCCCGCGCGGGTCTTGATGATGGTGCGCTTGGCTTGTTTCATGGCCGGTTTCAGGCGGTTGAGCCCATGGCGTCTGCTGATAGCATAGATGGTTGAGGGGGACGGCGTGTGCGCTTTGAGTACTGGCTTGAGTATGGCATAGATCTCATAGCGGTTGATGCCCTTGCGGCGTTGCTCCAGCACTTTCTGCTCGATGTAGGGCAAGGTGCGCCGGCTCTTCCACTTGGGGCCGCGCTTGCGCGGCAGCAGGGCGTCGTCGCTGCGCAATTGAAGAAAACGGTTGTAGTACTTGGCGAAGGTCTGCCGGCTGGTACCATGGAACGCATAGAAGTCCTGCAGGAAGCGGAACTGGGGATGCTGCTTGGCCTTGACCAGTTCGTATTCCGAGATGAGGAAGCGCCATTTCTGCATGAAGTTGCGTTCGATGGTCTTGTCACTACTATTGTCCCGCATCAGTTGCCTCCAGAGCTGGTGATTGACACTCATCAACTTTCTACCAGATCTGTCAACGAATTACCTGACACTTACAGGGAATGACATGAACGCTGCCCGCAAGGGCTACAAGCCTATATCTATTAATCCCGACTAGAGATGAGTCGCGATCCTCAAAACTGAAGGAGACCCTGGATGCCGAACCTGGAATTGCGTACCCGCTTCCTCATCCACGAACCGCGCACTATCGAATTGCCCTACCGGGAAGAGCACTTTGGCTTCAAGCACGCCTCCGTGAGTATTCCGCCTTCCCAGGCTGCCATCGTGCTGGTAGACTGCTGGGACGAGCCGACCATCGAGAGTCACGGCGAGCGCTCCGCCCAGATTTGCCGAGACCTCATCCGGCCCCTGCTTGATGCGTGCCGCGGGCTGGGTATCGCCGTGGTACATGCGCCCTCGCCGCCGGTGGCACGGAAGTTCCCGCAGTGGTTGCGCTACGCGGGCGATAGCGAACTCAATCCGCCGCCAAAGGCCGTCTCAGACTGGCCGCCGCCGGACTTCGCGTTGCGGCAAGGCGCGTGGGCAAACCTGGAAGCGCACTATGGCGAGGAGTGGCTGCCGCTGCGCCGTCAACATGACGAGATTCGGTCTATCGACCGCGCCGTGTGGCCCGCCGATGAGGACTTCGTGATCGCGACGGGCGATCAACTGCACCGCCTCTGCCGTGACGGGCGCATTCGCTACCTCTTCTACGCAGGCTTTGCCGCCAACTACTGTGTGCCCCACCGCGACTACGGCGTCTTCGCCATGCGCGAGCGCGGCTACTGCATCATCATGCTGCGGGACTGCACGACGAGCATCGGCGCACCCGGCCTGCCGCACAATCTCTGCACGGAGGAGGTGTTTCATCACCTTGAGTCGCGCAGCCTTGCGGGGTCGATTACGGCGAAGGAGTTCGCGGCAGCGGCGGAATCCGTGATGGCAGCAACCAAGGCAGACTAGAGAAAAAAAGAGGGAGGCAACGCCCCACGTGCCTCCCTCCTCGGTGAGTATTCTGCCTATGTGCCCATTGGTTACAGTTCGTGCGTAGGGGCGGTTCGCGAACCGCCCCTACTAGATTCCTCGCTACGCTCGGAATGACACTTGCGCTGGAAATACCAGTGATTGTCAACTGAAACTGGCTAGAGAACCTATGCGTTCTCCTTCTTCCAGTCCTCGATGGCCTGCTCGAGCGCCGCGAAGGAGTTTTCGACCGCCTCTTCCGACGTCAGATTGTCCTCTTCCCGGAAATGCGGCCGCAGGTGCGTATTGAGGGCGCCGGTGAAACTGCGGTACGCCGGGTGAGGCCAGAATGGCGTGGCATAGCCCGCGCTGCGAGCGAATGACAGTTGATTGGCCGGGTGCGGGTTGTCTTCCGGCGGGCCGAAGGAATGCTGTGATGGGATGTGCACGGGGATGGCGTGGCCGCGCTGCCCCATCCACTCTTGATGGGTGGATTTGACGAACCAGACCACAAGCGTCTCCGCATCCGGATTCGTGCTGCTGTCTAGGACAAAGTGCTCTTCCTGACCCATGAACGCGCCGCGGGTGCGTCCGCCGCCAATTTCGAGGTAGGGTGGCTCGATGGAATCGAACCCGAATTCGGCCGCTTCCCGTGTCGGCACGATACCCCAGGTACCGAAGATCACCTGGCTGAGTTGCTGTCTGCCGAATGCCGCGATGGCAAAGCGGCTCAGGTCGATATCTTCGTTGTTCGGCCCTGGCGCCGCTTCCCGCCGGGTCCAGGCATCCTTGATCATTTGCACCATGTGGAGCACAATCTCGCGGTCAGCGGCGAGTTCGCCGTCCTCATCGAGCATGCCGCCATAGACGAACGGCAAGTACTGTGGAATATAAGAACTCATGGCGATACCCCAGGCGGTCTTCTTTTCCTGCCCCTGGTTGAGGTGCGCCGTCAAGGCATCGGCATCGTTGAGGACCTGCTCCCACGTGGTGTCGTCTGTCGGGGGATTGAGGCCGGCGGCAGCGAATTGATCTTTGTTGTAGAAGATGCTCGTGGTGTTCAAGCCGTACGGCACGCCGAGCAGTTTGCCCTGCCAGGTATTGCCCTTGATTACCGGTTCCACGATCTCGTCAATATCTACGCCGTGTGCCGCCAGGATCGGACGGTGGTCCCGGACGATGTCGGCCACCTGATGCGGCGCCACGCCCCACCAGCACACGTCCGGCGGTGAACCGGCTGCCAAGAGCGCCGGCAGTTCTCCCGGCGGATAGCCCAGCTTCCAAGCAATGTCGACTTCGGGATGTTCCGTATCGAAGAGCTCCAGCGTGGCCGCCGTCTTGGCGATCGTATCCTCACGCTGGCTGATGAGCAACGCGACGACGGGCGCGTGCTCCATCATCTGCGGCTGCTCTGCCTCCTCTTTCGGGGCATCTGCCGCCTGTTCCATGGGCTCACCCGTCATCTGCACCTGGCCGCAGGCAGCCAAGACAAGTCCGGCGGAGCCGATAGTCGACGCGCCAAGTAGGCTACGCCGCGTCAATCGTCGGGCATTTCTCATCGTTGCTCTCCTTTGTACCACTGCTCACTCTTCGGGAACGGCTTTGGGACTTTCATTGCCACTACCCGTTGTGGCAAGAAGTGTACCCCTGGATATCATACACTGTCAAGGCAGTACTGGAGTTCAGGCACGGCCTTGCAACTCTTTCCGCCATGAGCTTCCCACATTTCCTGCGGTAAGAGCATGAAGCAAAGACCTGCAAGTTTGAGGATTGAACAGACCTAATGAACTGAATGTCGAGCCCCGCTGGTAAGGGACCTTACCTGTCATTTCGAGCGAAGCGAGAAATCTAGAGTCCTGAGATTGCTCGTTTTCTCGTCGCGGGGTTGCTCCCTGAGCCTTTCGGCAGGCTCAAGACGGGCTTGGCGACGGGCTCACTTGAACGACAGGCTAACGAAAAGGGCTACGCATTGCATAGCAAGTCCGCCCGGTATCTTGGCCGCGACTGAGTCTAAGGCCGCTCGTAAGGTTGCTATGGGCTGAGGCGGCGGGCTACCCACAACGTCGGAGCCGGGCAACGAGGATTGCGGAAGTCCTCAGGCTAGGCCTTGCGCATTGCCAGAATGCGCGCCATGTTGCCGCCCATGATGAGCGCGCGCTGTTCCTCTGTCAGGGGCGCCGCCCGCAGCTTGCCGATCCCGGCGGTGAACGACGTATCGCACCCAAAGAGCACACGCTCTGCGCCAACGACCCGCACGGCCGTCTGCACCATGTCGCTATCGAAGACGCTGCCACTTGTATCGAGGTAGATGTTTGGTGTAGCGCGGGCCGCCTTTATCGTCCACTCCCAGTCGCCGCCGCCTCCGATGTGAGCGCAGATCAGCACGGCCTCGGGGTAACGTGTGGCCAATGCGGCGAGGTCCCCGCTATCGGAGATGTTGGGCTGGCTGGGTATCGGGTGGTGCGGATGCCCGGCGTGATGCAGAATTGGCACGCCGAGTTCTATTGTCAGTTCAACAATGGGAAAGAGGATGGGATCGGTGCATTTGTATTCGTTGTAGAGCTTGACGCCCATGAAGTCGTGCTCTTCCACGTAGTGCCGGATCTCCCACAAGGATTCCCGCGTGTAGCCGGGGTTCACGTAGCAATAGCCGCGCACTTTGCCGGGGAACTGTTGAGTCGCGGCGGCCATTTGCCGGTTGCACTCCTGGAAGTCCGCCAGCGGGGCGGGCATAGCCGTGGTCAGAATTGAGGCACAGCTCATGTCGATGCCCACGCGGTCGGCGGCAGCAAGCAGCGCAGCGTCGCTAGAGCCCCAAATGCGCGTGATGCCGGTGTGGTCCCCGCTCAGATGCGCATGACAGTCAATGACCATGATGAATTCCTTGGCGCTGTGGCGGCTGCAGATCCTTCATCCGTTGGGAGCACGACCTAATCTAGTTTCTTGAACAGGAAGGCTACGTCAAGAACGACCGGTCTCTGTTGTCGTAATCGTCGCATGCGCCTCCATTGTCACCTCTCCACGAGTGGGTGTCCAGGCACAGCATGGACAAGCAGCTTCGATTGCCGGCAAACGAGGCGCGGCGCAGACATATGGCGCAATAATAGCATCGCGGTTTCAACACTCTAGTCTACAAATCCGCAAGTCCGCAGTATACTCAGGGTGGATGCCAAACTTCGCTCAGAGGCTTCCCGTGCCGGAACGTCCTCCCGGCGCCATTCCCAAGGACGCGCTTTTGAATGCTTTGAAAGACTCAACTGAAGACAACTCAAGAAGCGGCGCGCCAGGCGATTCCGCGGACGCGCACGATGACATGCTGGAAGTGTCGTTGCGGATTGCGGCCTCGCCACAGCGCGTTTTTGCACTGCTGACCGATCCCAATGCCATCAGCCTTTGGTTTGCGCAGGTGTCCGGCATCGAGCCGCATCCGGGTGGCGCGGTGGAGTTCGTGTTTTTCAACGAGAACGGCTCGGTTAGCGTGTTCTCCGGGGAGGTCACAGCGTATGAAGCTAACGCCCGCTTTGGCTTCACGTGGCATAACCGGCAATGGACGTTTCCGCCGCTCCACGTGCTCTTTACCCTGGAACGCGATGGCAGTGATACGGCATTGCGCTTGCGACAGACCGGTTTTGCGCAGGCGCCGCCTCTCGAACGCGACATTCACGACGAAGGCTGGGCGCGCTATTTGGAACGGCTGGCGGCGGTTGCCGACGGCTCGCGACCGGAAGGTTGGCAGGCATGACGGATAAGTGGGGCAAGCTGGTTGAGGAACGACTGCAGACGGCCTTTGCAGAGGGCAAGTTTGCAGACTTGCCCGGCAAGGGTAAGCCCCTGAACTTGGAGGAAGACCCGCTGGCGGATCCCGCGTTGTGGATGGCTCGACATATTTTGCGCAACAGCGGCATGAGCTTGCCGTGGGTTGAAGAACGCCGGCGGATTGAAAAGCTCTGCGCTGAGGCTGCTGCAGAACTGGCGCGGTCGTGGTCCATGTACGGTGCCTGCGAAAGTGCAGGACACCCCGGCGCTGCGGCAGAAGCACGCTGGCAGAAAGCAATGGCGGATTATCGCGAGCGGGTTTCCGCGCTCAACAAGCGCATTCGCACTTACAACCTATCGGTCCCTCACGTGCGCTTTCAACGCCGCCTCATCGAGGCGGAGCGCGAGATAGCGCGGGTGCGTCGACAAAAGGCGTGAAACGTGTATTCATTTATGGTTTGCACAACTAAGTTATGGTACAGTATAAAGTGAATTCATGGTGTAATTAAATAGGATTAATACTAGGGGTTCGGTTTGGCTAGGCAAGTCAACGGCAGAAATCGCAATGTGGAAGTATACGTGCGAATCAGCCGTCAATTCATGCGCCAAGCGGATGAGGAATTCGCCAAGGGCGATAGACTGCAAGCCTCAGAGAAGGCCTGGGGCGCGGCGGCGCATGCGGTAAAGGCCGTTGCTCAAAAACGAGGCTGGCGGCACGACGGTCATCGCTTTCTCTTTGAAGCAGTTGACAGCATTTTCCGTGAAACGGGCGACCCCGAGTTGCGAGGCCTATTCGGCACGGCCAATGCCTTGCACATGAATTTCTACGAGGACTGGCAATCCGATGAATTCGTGCAAGATGGTATCGAGCGGGTGAAGGTTCTGCTAGAGAAACTGGAGCCGCTGGTAGCGTGACATGCTGAAGGTGATAGACGCGCTAAATTGCAGCGCGAATCTATGCACGACGAATAAGGTTGCAGTTAGAACACGGGGTACATAGTGGCGAGAGAAGTCAATTACAGAGATCGCAAGGTAGAAGAGCACCTGCGCATCAGCCGCCAATTCTTGCGCCAAGCGGAAGAAGAGCTTGCCAAAGGCGACAGGTTGCAGGCCTCGGAGAAAGCCTGGGGCGCGGCCGCGCACGCGGTGAAAGCCGTGGCTCAGCACCGCGGCTGGCAGCACGACGGGCATCGCTTTCTCTTCGAGGCAATCGACAAGATCTATTGCGAGACGGGAGACTCGGAAGTTCTTGTCCTATTTAGCGCGTCCAACTCGCTGCACATGAACTTCTATGAGAATTGGCAAACGGACAATCAAGTGCAGGACGGGATCAAGCGTGTAAAGGTGTTGCTAGAGAAGCTGGAGCCGCTGGCAGCCTGAAACCATTCTTTGGTCCGCTATGGTGCAGCGTGTAGCTTTTCACGACGATTAGAAGAGCAGCAACCAGAACACGGAGCGCATCGTGGCTACGCGAGTTAACGGCAGGGACCCAAGAGTAGAAGAGCACCTGCGCATCAGCCGCCAATTCCTGCGCCAAGCGGAAGAAGAATTCGCCACAGGCGACCGGCTCCAAGCCTCAGAGAAGGCCTGGGGCGCGGCTGCGCATGCGGTGAAAGCCGTGGCTCAGCACCGTGGCTGGCAGCTCGACGGACACCGGTATCTCTTTGATGCGGTCGATAGAATCTACCACGAGACGGAAGACGCTGAGCTTCGTGACCTGTTCAGAATTGCCAATTCGCTGCATACGAATTTCTACGAGAATTGGCAATCGGAAGACTTAGTCCAGGACGGGATCAAGCGCGTAGAGGTACTGCTGAAGAGGTTGGAGCCGCTGGTAGCTTGATCTAGCGCAGGCTGTCCGTGGGCCGGATTACACTCCCACCCTCACCGCTCGCCGGCTGTCGACGAGCCCTCGTCGAGTATGCGCACTACACTAGCACCCCCGGCAAGGCGTTGGCGACAGCGCGGGTGGCGCGTTCGGTAGCGGCGGCGACGTCGAGTTCATCGGTGTAGAGCGGCTCGATGAGGTTTCTGGTGAGCAGCGTGCCTACCTCCGTCCAGGGCAACGTCGTCGTACCCAGCCCATTGCGCAGCGCCTCCAAGACCACCGGCACGCGATCTTCGACCAACGCGAGCTCCGGCCGTTCGCCGGAGGGGTTTTCAACGTGTTTGAGGGCGGGAATCCAAGCCGGCACCATCGAGCGCAACGACACATAGGGCGCGAGCGCCTTGATGGCCTGGTAGGCCAACTCGGTTTGCACCGACTTGCCGTGAATGCCCATGACGTCCATCACGTAGAGCGAGCTGTTAGCGTTGCCGGCAAAGGACGGCGAGTGCTGCACTTTCCAGCCGCCGCCGATATTTTCGCCGGAATAGACCATGGCGTGATGGAATGCTGCCCGCTTGCGCGGCGCCAAGCGCGTCATGTCAAAGAAGGACATGTCGGCGCCCGTCGGCATGATGCGGTGCGTGTAGGCTAGATCCCGCCACCACTGGAGCGCCGCACGAGTCTTATCGGAATTGAGGCTCAGCCGACCCTCCTCCATGTTCAGCACGCCCCCGCCGGACTGGGCCATGAGGTGCGCCCACAGTGCCGAGTGAAGACCCTCGCCGATGGCCCACCAGTCGTCCTTGTTGCGCGCACGCGCCGCGGTCATGAAATCTTGTCCCAGCGCTGCGAGGTCATTCCAGGTCCATTTCGCGGGAGGTGGCGGCAGGTCGGTATCGTCAAACCGGTCCGGCCTCCAGGCCATCACGCCGGCGCCCAACACCGTTGGCACCGCTTGGATGCGCCCTCCGAACGTCGTGGCGTCCACGGCTGGGGTCACAAACTCGTTGAGAAAGCCCGGGTCGCGCTGTATAAAGTCGTTGAGCGGCGCAAAGAACGGGCTGGCAATGCCGGGCAGTGTGAAGATGCCGCCGGTGAGCATGGCAACGTCCGCCGGACGTCCGGCAGCGGCCTCGGCGTCAATGCCGCGGCGAAAATACGTCCACGTCGGCGGGCTGCCGCTGGCCGTGACGCCGCCGTCTTCGCGTGCCTTAACTATCTGCAAAGAGATGCGAAATCGCTCACCAGGGCCGGCAGGATCAATTTCGCCGCCGTTCCAGGCCTGGATGGCGCGGATGAGGTTGGTGGCAGAGATGAGGGTAATGTTCGGCGCGACCACGTGTACCGTCGGCACGTTGGCCTCGCCGCCGGGTCGGATGGAATCCGGCAGACTGTTGCCACATGCCGCCAGCAGCGGCAGCGCCGGCAGCGAGCTTAGTGCACTTAGAAGTTTCCGTCGCGAAATGCTCATCGCTCTCCAATTTACAGTGGCTCCGTAACCTCGCTCTTCCATTATTCTAAACGCTGTCCTTGCGTAGAGAAACTCGCCCCTGTCACCGGACTACTAAAGACTGGTTGAGGAGAGTGCGGTCCAAGCTATCTATCAAGGAATCCCGGATGCGCCGAGACCTCGTGCTTGACACGGGGATGGAATTTAGAGCGTGTGCACAATTGTCAGCATTGCCGCTCCATTCAAAAGGAATTATGTACACTGTCGCCAATACGTCTTACCGATAGAAACTCTTGAATTCATAGCGACATTCAATAGCGCACGCATCGCGGTTGCGGAAGCAAGCCTCCAATATGCCAAGTTGTCGGAAGCGACCTCGGACGACATTGGCTAGGATTGACGCTGAACCCCACTACTACTATCCTCCTTACAACACGGCTGTTGGACGGGATCCCAACGGCGGGTATGGGACAAAGGTGAATTGATGCGCGGTTCGGAGACTACATAAATGGCGAGACGCAGGAATGCACCAAAAATGGAAGAGCGAGCGCAACTTTGCGGTGAAGAAATCAAGATCGCTGCGGTCCGAATGATGGCTGCAGCGCAGGCCCACCAACGAGCATCGGTCTGGTGCTTTGAAAAGCCCGGTGCCAAACCTCCATCTATTGATGCCTTCTTCTTTCCTACGGTTTCTTTTGAGTTGATCCTGCTTTCTATCGAACAGTCTTTGCGCCTTCTCTTACTCCTTCACTACTCAATCATTCGAGATGACGTAAACCATAACCCAAACGTCTTATACAAAGCCATGCTAAGAATGAGTGGCGGCAACGAAGGGATAAGGAATCGCATCACCACTAGGATGAATTCGCTCGGTCAATCCAAAGACATTGAACACATTTCTGAAAAAGACCTAAGGGTCTGCCTAAACAGGCATGATTCTTCGTACTTGAGCGTAAGATACTTTGACCTAAGTCACGAAGGAAAACTAAGAAATGAATTCGAGATTCTCCCGCGTGATGTACAGATTCTTCATTGCTTGGCACTTTCCTTGATTGAACTGAACATGGATGAGATGGGCAGGCGTGGTATCCCTGCTCTGCTGTCAATGAGCCGAGTGCCAGAATGCGAAATGACAGATGAGGAAAGAGCTCTAAAAGACCGTTTGACAGCTAAACCGGGCTAGAGGCTCGCTGGATAGCAATGCAATGAAAGGTGAATTCTGCCTAGCCATCACTTAAGCCAAGAGCTACAACGTAGCGTGGGCCTTGTCCCTCGCATACTTCTTGACCGATAAGCTCTAAAGTTAAGCCAGTACGATTTAAGATTCCCTCGAATTCTTTAGAGATACGAGATTGAAGCCACAGTCCTTGTCATAGAGGCGCTAAGAATCTCGCATCGAGACCATCTAGCGACTTCTATGTGCTTCGCCTGCAAGTCCACATGGTGAGCTAACCTTCAGCGGCTACACCTGCACGACCAAGCCATCGTACGCGGGCTCGATGCCGTGCGGCGCAAAGAACTCCACGCATTCCAGATAGGGTGGCGTCCGGTTATGGGAGAAGTGCGTGGCGAAACGGCGTGCCCCGGGACGCAGCAAGCCCTCATCTTCCAGCCTTTGATGGTGTTCGGCGCACTGCTCCATAGAGAGATGGTGCGTGCCCGGCGGGCCGATGCCCATTGTCGATTCGATGACTGCGCAGTCGAAACGGAATGCTTGGAGTTGCCGCCAGGTTTCGTCGGGGAAAGGGCCGGTGTCAGATGCGTAGAGTAGCGTCCGGTCACCCTCTTCGATGGCAAAGAACACCGGTATGAGTTCCTCTGCGTGTGCCGCTGGGAACGCGGTGACCCGGTAGCGCCCGGTCTGCCAGGAATCACCGGGTTGGATGGTGTTGAGCCGCAGACGAAACTCCTCTTCGGAGAGATTGCGCGCTGAGGCCTCAGCTTTCGTCGCTTCCGTCGTGGGAGGAGTGCCAAAGACTTCCAACTGCGCGGGTGTCGTAGCGCAGAAGTTGCTCCGACGCATGTAGAGATTGGGCAGATGAAAGTGGTCGCCGTGGGCATGGGTGATGAGCAGGGTAGCGACGCGGCCGAAATTCGCGCCGGTCGCATGCATGCCGGCTACAAAGTCGGGGCCGATATCTATCAGGAGGTCGTCATTCACCATGAGCGCCGAGCGCCGCCGCAGGTTACGTCCGCCGCGCGCCCGCGCCGCAGTACAATGCGCGCATTCGCAAAAAAGCGCCGGATAGCCTTCAGCAGCTCCTGTACCGAGGAAGAGTATGCGCATTTGGTTGCCTCACCGGTTCATTTCGCGGAGAATGTGCGCCAGTTCGGGAATGAGTATCTCGTTCAGCGCCAGACGCACGGCGCCCGAGGATCCGGGGCAGCAGACGACAAATTTGTTGCCGATGCGGCCGGCAGTGGCACGGCTGAGAATGGTCGCGGCGCCGATTTCCTCGTAACTCAAGATGCGGAAGAGCTCGCCGAAGCCCGTTAGCTCTTTCTCCAGCAGGGATTGCACGGTCTCGACCGTGATATCCCGCGTGCCCGGACCTGTGCCGCCGGTGAGCATCACGAAGCGCGCCCGGCTTGCCAGCATGTGGGTGAGCGCCTGCGTAATCTGCTGGGCATTATTCTTGACCAACCGGTAACCGACGATCTCGTGGCCGGCCTCCTGCAGCATAGACTGGATGATCGCGCCGGACTTGTCGTCGAGCTCCGTGCGCGTGTCGCTGACCGTGATCACCGCGCACTCTATGGTGGGAAACTGCTGCGCGCCGGCCTGGCGATGCTCATCGGGGGACGACGTTGCAGCGGCCGCGCCGTGTGCGTGGGCGTCATGGGCGTGCTCTTCTGCTTTAGCCCCATGCTGGCGCTCGTCGTGGGCGTGGACCACGCCTTCTCCGGCATGGCCGTGTGCTTCGGCATGGCCACCCTCACCCGTTTGGGCGTGTGCCTCATCTTGCTGGCGTGCCGCTGCTTCCGCCTCATTGTCATCCGCCTCGCACGGCGGCGGTCGATGCGGCTGCCGGGAGATAATCGAGCGCCCCTGATGATGCTCGTGGTCATGGTCGTGTTCGTGCGTCTGCTCATTGTTCATGTTGCTAGACCTCCAATTTCCCCAGTGGTGCCGTGATCACTCTTCGTCGGTGCGCGGGAGTATGCGCCAATTCATTGAACGTGCAGCCTGCCCAACATTAGTGAGGTGGCGACTGTCTCAAAGATTGGCCTTCAACCTGTGAATTTGCTTTTCGCCAGCACATACTATTGTACCGCGAATACCGTGCCTTGCAGGAGTGCTTGGAAGCGTTCCCCGCATGAAGTTCAGAAGCTCGTATGGCAATGCTTGACCGTTCGTGCTGAGCCTGTCGAAGTACGAACGGTCAAGCTCCTCACTGGTTCTGATGGTTGTTCCAATGTCTTCAATCGGCGCAGTAATAGTCGTCAAACGTAGTATAGCCAGGTGCCGCAAGAAGCAGTCCTCATAGAACCCAGATTCAACCAAGTCTTCCGCTCAGCCTTCGACAAGCTCAGGCCGAACGGAATTCGACAAGCTCAGGCCGAACGGAATTCGACAAGCTCAGGCCGAACGGAAAGAGTGCCAATCTTACGAACGGACGAGTGTGCACACCATGCGGGCAAGGAAATCCCACATTGAACCGCCTGCCCGTGTAGCTCCTGCCTGGAAAAGTCTACCCCACAAACCCCTGTAGGAAGGGATTGCCGGCGCGTTCTGCGCCGACGGTAGTCTCATCGCCGTGACCGGGGAGAACGCGGGTCGCGTCCGGCAGCGGCAGGATCTTCTCTGCGATGACCTTTAGCAGCAGTTCACCGTCGCTATCCTCGAAGTCACTCCTGCCTACCGAGCCGGCAAACAGCGTATCGCCCGCAAACAGGTGGTCCTCCACCAGGAAGCACATCCCGCCTGCGGAATGGCCGGGCGTGTGGAGTGTCCGGATGGTAAGGCCGCCCAACGCCAATTCCTCGCCGCCCTGCAGCAGCATGTCCGGTTCAATCCCTAGCTGGTCTTTGAGCATGGCCGCGTCGTCTTGGTGCAATACGATGGGAGCGCCGGTCTGCTCACGGTAGAATTCATCGTTGTCGACGTGATCGAAGTGGCGATGAGTGTTGAGAACATAGCGCAGGTTTAGTTGCAGGTCCTGGATGTTCTGTAGCAGATCGTCGCTCTGGATGCCGGGATCGATGATGGCCGCTTCGTTGCTGTGCTCGTCCCAGAGGAGGTAGACGTTGTTTAGCAGCGGACCCCGGACGAAAGTCTCCACCCTCATGGGGCGGCTTCTTTCTTGCCGGAGTCGGTTCTGCCGGCGGTCTTGGTAGGGGAATCTGCATCGGCATCCGCTGACGTTTCAGCAACCACTGGATCCACTGCGGACGCCTGTGCACTATCGTCGTTCTGGACCGCTAGCTTGGCCTCATCAACCGCTGCCACGTCCGGAACGTCTGTGGCAGCGGGCTCCGGCGAATCCGCATCCTCTGCAGTGGTGCGAAATGCCTGTGCCAAAGCACTGAATTCCGATCCTGCAGCGACAGGGTCGACTGCGCTCGCCGCCGCAGCCTGTGGCTCGACGGTCTGCGTAGAGTCTTCGGTAGCAACCACAGCATCCCCGTTGACCGTGGCGGTGGGTTCTTCTGCCGGCGCCTCTTCAGCGGGCTCCGGCTTGGGCGGTGGCGGCGGTTTGGCAAACACCAACTCGCACCAGGGATCGCCTGCCGTCAGGTGCGACTCCCACTTCGCCTCAGCCGTGCGTTCCTCCAGATAAGCCAGGTCATACGCGCCGCACGACCGGCACAGTTCCACGTCATCTGTTTCGGTAAAGCTAAAGGGACATTGGCGCATGCGCACGCGATAGTCTCTACCGGTCTCAATGATCTGCAAACTGCCCTCCGGCAGCGAGTTGCGGTGCATGTCCGCCCACGTGCGCACTAGCGCCGCAACGTCCTGTTCCTTTTCCGCGTTCCTTTCGGCGGCGCGCGTGCCGAGATCACGGTAGATCGCTGCCTGTTCCACCAGCCAGTCTTCGCCAAGCCGCGCCTTAAGGCTGCGCATCAGACCGGCGAAGAGGTCTTGCTGCAACGGAGAGCCGCCGCCCGTCTGGGTTCCCTGGGGCGTCCAGGCAGCGCCGCGTTCGCTTATAGCGGGCCGCGAGGAAGCCACGCTGGCAACTACCGGCGGCGCCGCGGCTTCCGCGCCGACCTGGTCCGGTCGCGTCGCAGCAGCCTCCTTCGCCGTTTCATCGAGATCGCGCTTTATATCAGCGCTGGCAGTCTTGACCTCACTCTCAACTTCCTTTACATCTTTCTCCACGTCCTCCGCGGTAGAGCGCACTTCACCTTGAATAGAGGATATTTCGCCACGGATGGCGTCGATGTCTTCCTGCACGTCGCCGAGTTGGTCTTTGAAGGTGGCGAGTGCTTCACTGTAGCTCGAGCGCAGCATGCGGACAACCCCCGAAAATTGACGAATTACCCCCGGCAGGCGGTCCGGTCCCAGGAGGACCAGGCCCAGCAGGAGGATGATCATAAGTTCCGGCAGGCCGATGTCAAACATATTTGCTCATTTTCTGCGGCGATTGCTTGTGAATCTGCATAGGGCGCGCACTGCATAGCGCAGGCCGCGCACCGCTGCTTTGCTTTATTCTATCCCGCACAGCGTGCAGGAGCAAAAGCTGTGCGTAATCCGGCAGTGTGTTCCCTTCGACAGGCTCAGCACAGGCCTGCCGAAGTGCTCAGGACACGTTTGCTAGCTGCGCCTGACGGAGGCTGTACGTGCAAACTGTCACACAGTATCATGTGCTTTGAGTATAAAACCAAGGGAGCGTGAACGATGGCAGTGCGACAGAGAGTATGGCAACCTGAGTTGTCGTGGCGCGTGTTTCGCAAGGAACTGCCCAATGATTGGTGCCTGCGCATCAACGAGCGGTACACGGTGCCCTTCGCTAACGGGTACGTTCTCCAGATCACACGCGCCGAGCATAACGACGATGGCTGGGAATGCGCGCTCGAACGGCGCGGCCGCTTTGCAAAGCACGCCGACTTTCCCCACGGACCGCAGTTGATCATGGAAGAAGCCGCGGTGGACGCGCTGGTGGAGCGGGTTGCCGGTTATCCTGCCGGCGAGTAGATTTACGTAGGATCGTAGCGCGGGGGCTTGTCCCCCGCCTGGCAAGGCGCACTGCCTGGCGGCAATGATGGTACTCGGCTTTCGCTCGGATTGTGGGCTGGCCTGGGTGCGCAGGTTGCAAACCTGCGCTACCGGACGAAGAATGACGGAGGCCGTAGCGCGGGGGCTTGTCCCCGCCTGAAAAGACGCTGTCCCGCGATGACACTGCGCAAAGCAAGCCTATTCCATTCCTCTTAGAATCGCCGTACAGCCCACAGCTAACCAATCAAAAAATACCTGCGCAGATACGACTAGCGTGATGCCGAAAGGAGCCGTTCGTGCCGACCGTTACCGCTGACGCCCTGCGCCGCATCGGCCAAGCATTCTTCATCGCACTCGGCTGTCGTCCCGATGATGCGCAGATTGTGGCCGACCATCTGGTGCAATCGAGCCTCTACGGCCATGACTCCCACGGCATTTTGCGCATGTATGAGTATGCGCGCGCCGTGGACGAAGGGCGCGTCCAACCCCAGGGAACGCCCGAGATCGTGAGCGAACGCGCCTGCACGGCGGTGATTGACGCCAACAACGGGTTTGGGCAGGTGGGCGCGACTCTTGCCACAAAGTTGGCCATAGAGAAGGCGCGGCAGTACGGCCTGGCGAGTGTCGCACTGCGCAGAGCGAGCCACATCGGCAGAGCGGGAGCCTACCCCATCATGATTGCCCAGGCCGGCCTCATTGGCGTGGCCTACGTCAATTACGGCCGTTTAGGCATCCAAGTTGCGCCGTTCGGCGGCATAGACGGCCGCCTGGCGACGAATCCATTGGCTTTTGCCGCGCCGCGCCGTTCCCACCCGCCCATCATGGTGGACATGACAACGAGCACGGTCGCCGACGGCAAGATTCGCCTGGCAACTAATCTCGGCAAGCCGCTGCCGGAAGGGTGGATCATCGATGGAGATGGCAATCCGAGCACCGATCCGCAGGACTATTGGGACGAACCGCGCGGCGCAATCTTGCCGCTGGGCGGTCCACTCGGCCACAAAGGCTATGCGCTGAGCATGATGGTAGAGCTCTGCGCCGGGGGCCTCAGCGGTCAAGGCATGGCTGCCGGCGACTCGCGCGCGCCTGCGAACGCCTTCCTGCTTACCGCCTACGACATCGGGCACTTCACGGACATGGACTTCTTCTACGACGAGGTGGAAGCTCTGGTCAAACACGTCAAGCCGAGCCGGACTGCGCCCGGCGTCGATGAAATACTGGTTCCCGGTGAGCCGGAATTCCGTACCGAGCGCAAACGCCAACGCAACGGCATTCCCATAGACGACACCACGTGGGAGAAAGTCTGCGCCTCAGCGCGTGACATCGGCCTCGACCCAACCGCCTGGGAACCCGCCTAGCGCGAGGCCGCAGCCTGGAACGAAAAGCCGTCCAACTGGCGCGAAGCCATACCATAACACCTACTCAAGTCACAATTGGTGTAACGCCGAAAGGAGCCGCTGTGCCTACCGTCACCGCTGATGCTTTGCGCCGTATTGGCTACGACTTCTTCGCCGCCGTGGGCTGCCGCCCCGCTGACGCCCGAATTGTCACCGATCACCTGGTGCAGTCCAACCTCTTCGGCCATGATTCCCATGGTGTCGTGCACATGGAAAGGTATGGGCGCGCCGTCTGGGAGGAACAACGTGTTGACCCGCGAGCAGTACCGGACATCGTGCGTGAATATCCCTGCACCGCGGTGGTGGATGCCAATGGTGGGTTCGGTCAGGTGGGCGCGACCTTCGCCACCAACCTCTTGATACAAAAGGCGCAGCAGTACGGCGTGGCCAGTGTCTCACTGCGCGATACGAGTCACATTGGCAGGTTGAGCGCGTATCCACTCATGGTGGCGCAGGCCGGCATGATCGGCCTGATCTTCGTCAATGCCGGTCGGATGGGCTTTCAGGTGGCGCCTTTTGGCGGCATCGACGGTCGCCTGGGCACGAATCCGCTGGCTTTCGCGTCGCCCCGGCGCGCCGACACACCGCTTTTTGTGGACATGAGCACATCCACGGTCGCCGACGGCAAGATTTACATCGCCGCCAATCAAGGCAAGCCGGTGCCAGAGGGATGGTTTGTCGATGCGGAGGGCAACCCCAGCACGAACCCGCATGACTATTTTGGCGAACCGCGCGGGGCCGTGCTTCCGCTGGGCGGTCCCCTGGGGCACAAAGGCTTTGCGCTCAGCTTGATGATGGAGATTTGCGGGGGAGGAATGAGCGGTCAGGGCATGTCCCAAGGCGACATGCGCTTTAGCAGTAACGGCGTCCTCATTACGGCCTACGATATCGCGCAGTTCACCGATCCGGAGGCATTCTACGCTGAGGTGGAAGCCCTGGTCAGCCACGTCAAGTCTAGCCGCACCGCGCCCGGCGTGGATGAGATTCTGGTTCCTGGCGAACCGGAATTCCGCACGGAGCGCGAACGCGGGCAGACGGGAATCCCCATCGACGACACCACCTGGGAAAAGCTCTGCGCCGCGGCCCGGGAATTGGGCTTGGAACCAGACACTTGGGAACTCGCCTCGCGTGACGCCGCAGACTGAACACAGTGACCATTACGGACTGCTGCAGTACTCCACGTGTGACAGTCCCGACACTGTGGCAGGATAGATGCAGTAGTCAGCGCTTGTAAATGTCAGGTAATTCGTTGACAGATTTGATAGAAGAATCACGGGAGCAAGACTCTGCGCTTGCCTGCATACATGTCATTCCTGTAAGAGTTGAGTAATTCGTTGACAGAATCCGCTTTCCATTCTGAGGAGTTGATGGTGCATGTCATTCCGAGCGGAGCGAGGAATCTAGGGCCCATGCAACGTGTCGCCCAATAGGCTCAACATCTTTAGATTCCTCTCTTCGCTGCGCTCCGTTCGGAATGACATGTGTACTGTTCATGTAGAGTACTGCGTTCAGTTGCTTTTGTTCTCAAATCTGTCAACAAATCACTTAACACATACAAGCGCTGCCCTGCGGAGAGTTCCCACCCGGCGATCCCCGCATAACGGGCAGGGCAGGGGCGGGCTTCCAGTCCAATGCGTAACTTGGGACAGTGGCTTTGCGAAAACTTCCTCTCCCTGAGGAGACTCTTGAACAACCCAAGCCGTCAGGCGAGGAGACTCCCTTTCTCTGGGGAGACTCTTGCACAAACCGAGCCGGCTAGCGAGAAGACTCCCTCTCCTTGGGGAGAGGGCCGGGGTGAGGGGAATCTTCACCGTACCAACCTGAACCGGCGTATTTGACATAAGTTCACAGAGCCTGCACTGTAACCCAATACGTGGACCTTCACGAGCAAGAACCGAACCTTCAAAACTCACGCGATGCCGAAAGGAGCCGTTTGTGCCTACCGTTACCGCCGACGCTTTGCGCAGCATTGGCTACGAATTCTTCACCGCTCTGGGCTGCCGCCGGGAAGATGCCCGCATAGTCACTGATCACCTCGTGCAGTCCAACCTCTACGGCCATGACTCTCACGGCGTCGTACGCATGGAACAGTATTGGCGCGCAGTAACGGAACAGCAGGTTGTCGACCCGCAAGCCGTACCGGAGATTGTGCGCGAACATCCCTGCACAGCGGTGGTGGACGCCAACAACGGGTTTGGTCAGGTGGGCGCGGTCTTTGCCACCAAGCTCTTGATAGAGAAGGCGCAACAGTACGGCATAGCCAGTGTCTCGCTGCGAAATGCGAGCCACATCGGCAGAGTCGGGGAGTATCCGCACATGGTGGCAGAGGCCGGCATGATCGGCCTGATCTTTGTCAATGCCGGGAGACTGGGCTTTCAAGTAGCGCCGTTCGGTGGCATCGACGGCCGTCTCGGGACGAATCCGCTGGCCTTTGCGGCGCCACGGCGCGCCGATCCGCCATTCTTTGTGGACATGACCACCTCTACTGTCGCTGACGGCAAGATCAAAGTGGCCGCCAACCAGGGCAAGCCGCTGCCTGAGGGCTGGATTGTGGATGCGGCAGGCAACCCCAGCACCGATCCCAGCGACTATTGGGACGAACCGCGCGGTGCTGTGCTCCCGCTGGGCGGTCCCCTAGGGCACAAAGGCACTGCGCTGAGCATGATGAATGAAATCTGCGGCGGCGGGCTGAGCGGCCAGGGTATGTCCGCCGGCGACATGCGCGTGGATAGCAACGGTGTGCACATGACGGCCTATGACATCGCCCAGTTTGTGGAACCTGAGTTCTTCTATGATGAGATTGACACGCTCGTCAGCCACGTAAAGACGAGCCGCCCGGCAGCCGGTGTCGATGAGGTTTTGGTTGCCAGCGAACCGGAGTACCGTGCACAACGCGAGCGCGAGCAGACGGGAATCCCCATCGACGAAACTACATGGGAGAAGCTCTGTGCCGCCGCCCGCGACGTGGGCTTGGACCCAACCACCTGGCAACTCACCTAGCGTAACGTAGCACGGCCAGTGGGTATAGCCCTAATGGAGACCTTTGCATAACCCCACTTTCAAGCAGGGGCACCCCCTCTCCCGTCGAGGGAGAGGGAACGCTCTCGCTTCCGCTCAGGTTTCGCAAAGGTCTCCTAATGGGGCTGCAATGAACTGCCTCACCAGCAGGACTCATAGGTTGCCGGACTTCTGAGAGAGAAGTGCCGCAGTCTTTGTTGACTTAAGTGGAGGCCTGCAAGAAAACCTGGCATAGGCGATAGAGTTCCGCTGCCGTTGGAATCCCTTGCACAACGCATGCCGTTTGCCAAAGATAGTCCCTCGGAAGAGGGAATGAGTGTAACTCTTTGTCGACACAGCCAAGTCTCGTTCGCTCTGCCAAGACTCGCCAAAGCCCCCCTGGAGGACAAAGACGGCTTACACTGTCAGTCTGAGAAGGCGTTGGCTGAGACTATAGCGGTACCGAGAGTTTCCCTTGCTTGCGCGAAGGCTTGGCAGGCAGAGAAGCACCCTCTTCATAACGAACGTGAGGGTATGACGTACGACGCAGTTACCATTCGATTGCAAGTCCGCGCTCAGGCATTCGCCAGGCTGTCCCCAGCAGTTGGGGCGGATTGCAGACTTGTACCTTGAAGAATAATGGGCGTTCGCGGCACCTCATGACTTTTAATGGCAGCTAGTACTACGGCCACAAGGTTAGTGGGTGCCCAAACATCAATCGAATAGTTGATTGCCTCTGCCCGCCAAGCGCCCAAGGGCACGCCGACTAGAGGCCGAATAGTCTCGCGGCATTTTCCTGCTCGATCATCCGGCGTGCGTCGGCGGCTATATTTGCATGCGCAATTGCCAGCGTGGCGGCTTCGGGCACGTGCAGCGGCAGGTTGGTTCCGAGGAGCACGCGGTCGGCGCCCATTGTTCTGCAGAGCTTCTCGATGTCTCCCACCGGCCCTTGCACGCGGGAAATCTCGAAATGCAGGTTTTCCGTGTGGGTAGCCTCCGACCAGACGGCGTTAATGCCCGTGAATCTCTCTGCTGCGACAAGAAACCGCACGTCGGGAAACGCTGAAACTGCCGCCGCAACCTGCGCGCTGGGCACGTCGGGTACCTTTACGAGCGGGTGGTGATGGCGCGTATCTTCCAATCCGGTTGTCAGAATTACCACAAAGTTGTGCGCCCGGGCCGCTGCCAGGACCGCCGCGCCCTCCGCTGAGTCCAGCGCGAACTGGTGGTAGTTGGGATGCAGCCGCATGACCCGCATGCCGAATTCCCGCACGCAGATGGCGAGGTCTTCTTCCCAACCGGGAAACATCGGGTTGATGGTAAAAGCGGGGAGGAGCCGGTCGGCGTGGTGGTGCACTTCGGAATGCAAGTGGCGGTTGCCGGCAAGCTGGTCTTTATAGAAGACGTTTTCGAGCGACGACACGACGGCCTTCTCAATGCTGAGCGCGTCCATCTTGTCGAGTAACGCGATATGTGTCGTGTAGCGTAGTTGCCGGAACGGCCAATTGCCAATGTACGCGTTGGCATCGATCATGACGTTGCTCCGTTGGCGGGTTTCTGTTGGTCGAAGAGGGCTTGGGCATTGCGGAAGAGAATTTTGTCCTGCTCTTCCTCGCTCAGATCCGCCCCGCACACCTTGGCAAGCTGGGACACCAATGAGCGCCCCGGCGCGTCGCTGCCGAAGACGATGTGGTTGGCGGTCTCATGCTCCACCAGCAATTCGACATAGCCGTTCATCGCCTCGCCGCCACCCAGGTCCATGTAGACGTTGGGTAATCCGCGGGCGCACTTAGCGCCGTACTCGTAATCGCCGCCGCAGTGCCCCCAGAAGAAGCTCACGTCGGGATGCCGCAGCGCCAGCACGCGGAGGTCCATCGGTGTGGACTCACCGGGCAGGTTACCCGTGACCTTGAACCATGTGTGCTGCAGCACCGGCAGTTTGTGTTTCGCGCAGAGGCGCATGATGGGATCCAGGCGCGGATCGTTGCAGCGCACCGCTACCCAGAGTTTCACGCCTTGCTGGCCGGGGTAAGCGGCCACACGCTCTTCAAGCTCTCGGCAGGCAAAGTCGCCGTGCGCGGGATTGAGGTACCACATGGGGATGATGCGCTCCGGGTGCGCGGCGGCCAGCTCGGCCGTCCAATCGTTACACCGCTTCACTTCATCTCTTCCCGGATCGTACGACATGCCGGTACCATCTTTGGGGCTCAAGCTGTTCACGCAGAGGGTAACGTCCAGCGCTGCCGCCTGCTCCAGCAAGTATTGAAAACCATGCGGGTCCGGCCCCAGCCGCGAGTGAACGTGGACGTCGATGATCATAGTGCTGCGTTCCCTCAACTCTCATGGACACTGTATGCTACCGATTATACACCCCGGCTATAGGGATATATCCCAATGCTCCGCGGAAAGGAACACGTGTTAACCCTATGGTTGGGTGCAAAGACTCCCACTTTCCTGTATCCAAGAATGCCCTCCGCCACAGGAAGAGGGCTAGGGTAAGAGTGAGCCTCACCGTTCCCGAATCAACGAGCCAGATAACGGAATCAGGAGTTTCAGGATCGGGGTTTGTAGGGTGGGGGCAGTCAGGAATACTCTTCGAAGACTTCATGGAGCGGGCGGTGAAAGCGGCGGCGTAGAGAGTTACTACAGCGGCTTTCTAGCGTTGATGACATCCAGCGCCATGAGCATGGCAACAACCCAACCTATAGCCGTCCAGCCGCACAGGAGATTCACAAAGAATATCTTTGTGCGGCCAGTGTGCAGCCGGAGCAAGGCCACACTGAAGGGGAGAAAGTAGAGTAGCAGTCCAATCACGAGAAAAACAGTAGGAATTGAATTGCTTTCCATCAGATACCTCCATGGAAATCAAGGCTCCGCGCTAGATCCCAAGACATAGCACGGGGTCATTAAGGTGGGGTGGACTATGCGTGTTGCCGCACTAATGCTCCGACGCGGCCGAAGCTAAGCAGATGGCGATAATGCGGCCTTAGTCTGAGCAGATGAAGGTGGCGATCCCGCACTTACAAGCCAAAACGGCCAGTAGCAGTACCATGAAAACAAAGGCAACCCTAAGTTTCATGACTCATAGGCCGCGGCTCCAGCAGTGGACGCTACCATTGCACGAACCAATAGCGCCAACAGCTATGAGCACAACGCTCGTCACATCTCACACGGTGGGGGTGTAAGATGCGATACATGCATGTATTGTACTCTCCTTAGAAGTATTGGGTCAATATTCCACCCAGGGCTATCGCATATGGGCAATTAACCACCCTCATTCCGGCAAAAGCGCGGTTGAGAAACCGAGGAATCCAGAGGTGCGTGTACAGCTTATAGTAGCATACCGTCAATCCGTTTACTCTGTCCCATCTTCCCCCGTCGAAGGCTGACAGGGGTATGTAAATGTCATTCCGAGCGCAGCGAGGAATCTAAAAATGCTGATTTGCGGAGATGTGCTTTAGATTCCGCGCTCTTAGCGACACTCCACTGCGCTCCGTTCGGAATGACATGTGAAGTCGATTATAGAATACATACCCCTGTCAGCCCGTCGGGGAGGAGTTCCGCAAAGGTCTCCTACAGGGAGAGAGAAACCGAGTAAGCAAGGATCCCCTCACCCCGACCCTCTCCCTGGCGGGCTCAGCCGGACGCGACGGTCTCGCTATCAGGCGCGCGATGATAGCCCCGCGCCACCAACATGGCCAGGAGGAACATAGGAATCGTAACCCCTACGCAGACGATAAAAGGTAGTCGCAGGAACACTGACACCAACGTGCCGGAAATGAGCGTGCCCGCCAGAATGCCCACCGCCCAGAAGAACTCCGTAATGGCAATGAGGCGGCCCTGTTCCTCTGCCGAACCGGCCTCCGCCACGAGTTTTGGATAGAGACCGGAGAACCACCACGCGCCCATGTTTGCCAACAAGCCGCTGGCGGCAAGCAACCACTGGTCATTAATGAAGAGTGTGATGAGAACCGCGCCACTCAACACGAAAACGGCTGCCATGCGAACCGGCCCGCTCCGGCCGTACTTATCGGCAGCCCAGCCAATAATGAGCTGGGTCGGACCGATGATGAAGAGAATGGCGCTGCCGTAAACCCCCACAAACGTAACCGAATCCGTGAGCCGGAAGAGCTGCAACACCAGCAGCAGGTTCATAGTGCCGTAGAAGTAAGTAGCGCAGAAGCGCAGTCCGCACAGGGAGAGAATTCTTGGGTCGCGCAGAAGCCCAAGGTAGTCCGAAAACGCAGCCTTCCGCTGTTCGGCACTCTCATCAGAGTCCGGTTCTTCGCTACCGGATTCGACTGAAGGCAGCAACCATGCCGTGAGCGGCACCAGCACCAGACCGGCAGTGATGGCAATCAGGCCCAGCTTGGCAAACCCCCAGGTGTCAGCAATCAAGCCGCCAATTGCGCTGCCCACTGCCATGGAAATCGTGAGGCACAAGAAATAATATGCGCCACCAATGCCCATCTGCCCCAAGGGCAGGGCGCGTGCGAGATACGTGCGGCTGCCGGTGGTCATGAACGAAAAGAGCAGGCCGTACACCGGCGCAATGACAAGCAGCAGCCACACAGTCTTCATTTGCAGCATGAGACCCACGGCGATAGCGCCGCAGAACCCCAGCACCAGCGTCCACTTCGCGCCCAGCCGGTCGGCCAGCACGCCACCGACCAGCAGCATGACGCCATAGACGGCCGTATGCATCGAAACGACGATCGCCGTAAAGAACGGCGGCTGTTCCAGCTCTTTCTCAACGAAAACCGGTATCAGGCCCTGCGCCGGACTCATAAATACGAGATTCACGAACAGGAGCCCGAACATGATCACGACCGACCGCCATGAGGCGAACCGGCCCATGCGCGCGCGCAAGCCTGCAACCATTCGCTGTACCTTTCTCCTGCTGGTATGGCGTTTTCTAGCCGGTTTCGAGTGCCGCCACGGGCTTGTCGGTCACCAGCCGGTGTCCGCCGTTCGCCACGAGCATGGCAATGAAAAGCGTGGGAATATTCAGCCACGCCGCCACCAGGAACGGCGCGCTGAGGTGAACGGTTAAGAGCGCTCCCGCTCCCAAAGCGCCCACCACCGCGCCAATGTTCCAAGCCATCTCCGTGACGGCGACGAGGCGGCCCTGTTCATCGTGCGCGCCGCTTTCGGCGACCAGGAGCGGAAAGAGACCGGAAAGCCACCACGCGCCCAAATGCCCAACGAAAGCCCCACAGACAAGTCCCCAGACGTCGTTTACGAATATGGCCGCCAATACCGCCCCGATGATTACGAGCACCGTAGACGCGAGAACCGGCAGGCCGCTGCCCCACCGGTCGGAGGCCCAGCCCACCGGCATCATGGTAGTACCGATTGCCAGCAGACTCACCGCATAGAAGAGCGCCGGCGCCACGGGGGACCCCGTCAAGCGCAGGAGTTGGATGCCAATCACCAGTTGCCCCGTGGCCCAATAGATCGTCGGTAGACCGCGCAGCAGAAGCAAGAGTTGCACTGAGCGGCGCTGCACCATCTGCCAATAGCTCCCCAGAGTAATGGGCTCAGCGCTCTCAAACTTTGGCGTAACCGACGGCAGCCAAAGCTGCGCGCCAAGGGCGGTGAGGAAGCCCAAGGCTACGATGACAATGCCGGCGAGTGGAAAGCCCGACCTTGCGGCGATGACGCCAACGGCGGCATTGCCAAGAGCCGCGCCTAACGTGAATCCAAGCTCATAGAGGTTGCCGAGCAGTCCCATGCGTTTGAGCGGCACCGCCAGCACGAGGTAGGCGCGACTGCCGGCCGCGTGCAGCGCAAAGAAGGTGCCCGTGAGCGCCGCCACAAGCACGAGTTGCCAGACCTCCTGCGCGATCAACAGGAATCCGGCAACCGCAGGGGTGAGCAACCCGATGACAAACGTTCGCTTGGGACGGAAACGGTCGGCGAGAAAACCGCCAACCAAGAGCATCGCCGCAAAAACGACGTGAAACGTCGACTGAACAATCGAGGTGACAATCGGCGCACCTGCCAGCGCGCTCTCAACGTAGACTGGCAGTTGCGCGCGCGGCGGATTGGCAGCGCCGACATTGAAGAAGAGGATGACGAAGAAGGCGGACATCGCAATCCACGAGAGGGTAAAGAAGCTCGCGGACGACGGTGCCGTAGTTGCCATGGGCTGCGCTTGTTCGGACGGTGAAGGATGACTTCGTCAGGGACGCTGCATTGAGCGCAAGTGTACCCCGCTTGTCCGCTGTGAGCAAGTTAGAGTAAACGGCACGAAAACCACCCAAAACGGAAGCCAGCCGAGGCTCGAATGCTGTTCGACCTCACGCAATGAAACTTGCGCGCAACACCGTACACAAGGTGGATGGCTGCCTCCCTCTTGAGACCCTCGATTCCGGGAGTGCGGCAGGGGCAGCATAGCTCTGGCCGGTGGTGTACTGTCTACCTCCTCTCCCTGGGGAGAACTTTGCACACACAAAGTCGGTACCCAAGAGGACGCCGTTTCCCGGGAGCGATCTCTGCGCACCCAAAGCTAGTAGGCAGGAAAGACCTCCTCTCCCTGGGGAGAACTTTGCACACGCAAAGTCGGTAGCCAAGAGGACGCCGCTTCCCGGGAGCGATCTCTGCGCACCCAAAGCTGTTTGGCAGGAAAGACTCCCTCTCCCTGGGGAGACCTTCGAGCACGCAAAGTCGGTACCCAAGACGACGCCGTTTCCCGGGAGCGATCTCTGCGCACCCAAAGCTGGAAGGCAGGAAAGACCCCCTCTCCCTGGGGAGAGGGTGTATAGACCTGACACATAGTTTACAGGTGTACGAGGACATACTTTACACATGAGTTGGTATTTTTACACGGGGCAGAGGTCCGCGCAGGTTCAGCTCTGCTATGTGGTGGGTCATGAACCACACACTCCACACGCCGTCACTGGTGGTTGGTCTCAGGCCGATGTGGCAACCCACAAACGCCTTGCCGACGCGGAACTCTCGTCCCTGAAAGTTGACCCAACCTTCCGCCATCACCTTGCGCGTCTCGTCGCCGTCGCCATACGTGATCGGGGGGAGTTCCTCGGGGAAGGAGCGGCGGCTCGGCGCGTAGCGGCTCAGGGGCGTTGCCATGTGGAGGGCCTGGTGCGGTCGTTCCAGGTTGTAGACGTCCCGCCAGCGGTCCAGGGCCGCTTGGCAGGTCGCGAGGTCGGCGAACCGCCTGCCTTGCAGCGCCTCAGCCTGCAAGGTGCGGTGGAACCGCTCCTCTTTGCCCTGGGTCTGCGGATGGTAGGGGCGACCATGGCTCACCGACACGCCCAGCCGCAGCAGCCAGACGGTAAGCCTGGTGTACGGGTGCGCGGCATTGCTGCCCCACGGCGACCCGTTGTCCATCAGCATACGCGCCGGCAGTCCGTAGCGGCGAAAGGCACTCGTCAGACATGCCCGCACCGTGTCTGCCCGCTCGTCCCCACAGGCCCACAGACCCACGGCGAAGCGGGAATGAGTGTCTTGCTTTCCAAGCCAGTCGTCCAGGACGGTGAGCGGGTGGCAGCGCCCGGCGTCCACGGCGAAGTGACCCTTGTAGTCCATCTGCCACAGGTCGTTGGGATACGGGTGTTCAAAGCGCTGCCAGTCCCGGTGCGTTCGCTCCACCGGGTCGATGAGATCGTGCCGATGGAGGATGTTGGTGATGGCGCTGGGGCTGGGAACCACCGTGTGACCGGCGTTCAGCAGTGCGTGGTGGAGCTTGCGACCGCCCCACGCCGGGTGGCGCTTGCGCAGTTCTACCACGACCGCCTCCACCGCAGACGGCGTGCGCCGCGGCGAATGGTGCGGCCGTCGCGAGCGGGACGTGAAGGCCCCTTCCCCCTCCTCGGCGTAACGATGCAGCAAGGCATAGCCAGTGGGCGGCGAGATCGCAAAGCGTCGACACAACGCGCGTATGTTCGCCCCCGGCGCTCGCGCCAAAGCGACGAATTCACGCTTAGCATCCACAACAGTACTCTCCTTCCAAGGCATGAGGCACCTCCTTCTTTACTCAGAAAGAGTGCCATACTGTGTAAAGTATGTCTGCGCACACCCGTTAAGTATCTCTCTGGTCTATACAGAGGG